>DATMQC010000199.1:0-6940 GCA_035567275.1 Chthoniobacterales bacterium
GCCGAAATATCTGGCGGTTTCGTGAAGTGAAAGGGTTGCACGATCTTTGCAGCGGCCGGATGCAGCCAATTTGCGAATGTCTCCGGATAAAGATTCGCGTTGAAATGCTCAACGGTTAAAGCGTCGTGACCAAAATCATATGTCAGAGAGCCGCTTCCGACGCCTTCGTCACGACTGACCTGCACTTGATTGCAGTAAGCCACTCTATCCTTCAAGAAAAAGCCGGTCGAAGCGGAATTCAAAAGCGCCCCTCGCAGTTTGGTTTTTCCCAACCATAGTTGGCCGTTTCCGGAAAGCTTGGCGAATTCTGGAGCGGTGCCCGACAGGCTCGCCTGAAGCAGGGGTGAAGTTTCGAATTGCCACTCGGACAAAACGCGTTGCGCCCACGGCGGCAGAAGCGGAAGGATCTCGGTCGGATTGATCCCCGAATAAACCCGAATTCGAAAATTCCCTGGCAAACGAAGCAGATCGGCCGAAACGGAACCGGACCGATGCGTGATTTGCGCGTTAGTAATCATCCAAGATTCGCCGGATCTCGAGAATTCGGCTTTTAGGCTTTGGAATTCAACGTCCCGCACCGAGAACCGATCGATGTTCAGCTTTCCGAGGAACTGCAAGCGTCCATCGGGACGGGCCGCCCCGCTCACCTCGATCTCCGATGGGCCATCAAGCTTTATCTCCTTGGCCCAGGGCACTCTTGGATCGTTGGCAAGCAATGCGGCAAGATTCAATCCGCTGCGAGCCTGAAAATTTTTCTCACCGGTGGCGAGATTCCAGCTTCCCTTCGCAAAAAATTCGCCGAGCGGATCTCTCAGAAACAGGCGCTGCAGATCCAAACGTTGATTTTCTATCGAGAATTCGCAATCCAGATCCCGGAGTTGATAGTTGGTTCGGGTAAAAGCATCGGCAAACAACCGGCCGTCTTCGAGGCGAACGGATTCTGGCTGAGCGAGGTCCACCTTGAATGTAAAGGCCAGCCGTGGCGTGTCCCCCGAAAAACTGAGGGTTTCGAACTCCCTTACGAACATTTGAACAAAGGATTTTGGGGTTTTGTTCGCGGGCCGAACTCCGGATTCGGGCGGCGGAACAAAATGAAAAGCGGCCGGGTTAATCAAGGTGCCGGAAGTCTCCAACCGGAGCCCGTAAGTCATCCCGGAAGCTTGTCGAACCTCGATGCGACCGGGAAAAAAATAGATCCTCGATTGAAACTTCGTGATCCGAATCCGCTCCGTCTTTGGATCAAGCGGATCGATCGGGATCGATATTTTGGCGTCGTGCAAATCGACAGCGTTAAGCGCGGGTTCCTGCTGGAAAAGGTTGGCATAATTAATGTCCAGAGAGAGATCACTTACCTGGGCAACCACTGTCTGCTTGCGATCGCTTTCGTAGATCTCAATGTCTTCGGCAACAAGGCCCCGAAGTGGATTCAGTGTCAGGCGCCGTACACGGATCTGGAAACCGAAGCGTTGGAACTCCTTGCTCAAGAGGGCGCGCCAATGTCGTCCGAATCCCTTGTGATAAAAATAGTAACCGCCCCAGCAGAAAAGCAGTGCAGATGCGGCAAGAGCCAACCATTTGATGGCATGGATCGGACGGACAGTCATCGGGACAAGGGGATGATAGGCAGTGAAAGTTTAGAAGTTAGCCGCAAAACGGAATATTTCTATTCACAAAACGGCATAAATGTTGCTATGTAAGTAGTTCCGATGATTCAACCGAACTGTCGGGCAAGATTTACCGGGGAAGATTTCAATTTTGTCGTTCGCACGCTTGCGAAACGCCCCGGCCAGGAGGTCAGCTTGGTTCAATTGCTTACCGACCTCGAGACCAGGGATGAAATCCTCGATCACGAAGCGCTGATCCGGGCGGTGCTGGAAAACCCGGGCAACTTGACGATTTCGCCGCAGTTTTATTTCTACATCCTGGCGAGACTTGTCTTGAAACGGTCCGGAATCGATGACCGCACTTTGGCAGATTACGTTGCTGCATTGTTGGAGAAATTTTCTCAGACGCGTCAATTGAGCTCACCCATCAAGAATGTCGAAGCTCATTATATTTCCGATCTGCTGTTAGCTTTAAAGAAGGCTTCGCCTTACGAGACATTCCTGATTCGCGCGCACGTCGGAAACTACGCGTTGTTCATAAGCGGCATCTTTCATGAAAACATTGCCAGCCGAAGCCAACGCGGCGCGCCGAATTGCTCCTATTATGAGGATATGGGCCGTTCAAACTTCAAAGCAGTTGCCAGTCACGATGTGGCGCGCAGATACGAAATGAGCGGACTATTCAAGAAATTGGCAGACCAGTTTCATGAATGCCGGCTCGCATTGAATCGGCTGGCTGACGAGCTTGTGGACTTGGGAGACAACAATTTCATAGCGAATTTCGTATGAACCAGACCCTGTTTAGCGAGGTCCAACGATTATTCGAACGCACTTATGCGGCAGTGGGAATCAATCTTGAAGAGTGCTTGATCGATCGATCCCGATGTTCGCATTTGACCAGGCTTGCAGGAGCATCGGCGCGCGAGTTGAGCGAATTGGCGCGAACGTTCCTGCGGACGGCAGACGATCGTCTGTACGTTGGAATTTATTATTCCAGGTGGCTGATTGAACAACTCGAGCGCTACGATCCGCGCAACGGCCTGTCTGACAGCAACATCCGTTCGCTGATAATGTTTGTGGAGGAGATTAACCACGCGCTTCACGCGGCGCTACAATTCAGGGCAGGATTGCGAAGGATCGATAGCGAAGATTTTGCGCGGAACCTTGAGCTACAGGGAATGGTCGATACCTATCTGGTGTTGCTCTTGTTTGTAGCTTTTTTCCGCAAGACGCAGCGTGTATCCCGCACGGATCGCCGTTGGCTTCGGTTCCACCTTTTTGAATGCAGGTCTTCCGGCGGATTTAAGGATGAAAATTTGAGGGCACGCTATTTGGAAACCGGCGAACTCGCTTCGAGTTATACCCACTACCTCGACACCTTGAACGGTGTGCGGAGGCTTGACGAGATTCGGAATTTCCATGCGCTCAGTTACGAAGCCAAGAAACGGCATATTCTAGCTTTGATGAATCGCCCCAAATCGTAAGTGTTCTGAAAAACCGAAATCGCGCGATGCGGTTTGACCTCGGACCCGCGTTGATCTAAAACGCGAAGCGTCATGAAGATTTGGATCAACCGAGCCGGCCAAAATCTCGGGACGTTTACGGAGGAAGAAGTTCAAAGAGGGTTGACCCAGGGTCAATTCGTGGCGACTGACCTCGGCTGGCAGGAGGGAATGGAGACATGGAAGCCGCTCTCAGAATTTCCAACTCTGCAAATGCCGCCCCCGCCCGTCCCCGCTGCGCCAAGGACGTCTCCGTCGCCCGGTGCCGGATCGGTCCCAGAAACCGCCCTGGCCACTACTGAGGGCCAGGAGGATGGCCCCGCTTGGGAACAGCGGCAAACGATAGGAGTTCTCAAAGCGCTTTTTGAGACCTGGAAGGAAGTTCTCCTCCATCCCGGGACCACCTTTTCTCGAATGAGAACGACCGGAGGATTCACCGCGCCGCTTCTTTTCACCGCTGTGATGGTAATTGTTTGGGCGGTCTTCATGTTGATCTACCATTTTGTTCTTACCGGATCATTCGGCGCCATGGCCGCCTCCTCACGGGCCGATTCGAGCACCATGGCAGCCCTCGGAGTCGGTACGTCAGCGTTATCGATAATATTGATTTTCATCATCGCCATTCCACTGATTCTGGCCATGAACTTTGTAAGCGCCGGGATCACGCACCTCTGTCTTTCGCTGTTCAAAGGAACATCCAAAAGTTACGAAGCTACCTATCGCGTCGTTGCTTATTCTTACAGCGCATGGATTTTTTCGGTCATCCCATGCATAGGCGGTATCCTGGCAGGGATTTGGGCGCTGGTCTGTACGATCATTGGGCTGTCAAAGGTCCACCGAACCGAAGGCTGGCGGGCTGCCGTCGGGGTGTTGCTGCCGGTGTTTGTATGTCTGTTCCTGACTGCCGGAGTTTATCTGACGATACTCGCCATCGTTTTTTCGTCGCTTCGCAATGCGAACAATTAAACGCAGACTCGATATCTGCTTCCGGCCCCTGGCTCCGCAGGAAATAGACGTCGAATTCCTGTTCCTTGTTGTCTCAGTGACCGTGGTTGCGAGTTGTTTCGTGTGGCTGGCTTTTGGACTGCCTTGGCCGAAGTGCTGGTTTCGCCAACTGACGGGGTTACCCTGCCCGATATGTGGCGCTACCCGTTCTGTTCTGTCGCTCGTCCACGGTAATCTTGCTGGAGCTATTGGCCACAATCCGCTCCTGTTCTTTTGCTATATTGGGACGCTGGTCCTTGATCTCTACAGCGCCTTCGTCCTGTTCTTCCGGCTTCCGAGGCTGCGACTAGCCGGTCTGCCAGCCAAGGTCAAACATCGTTTGTGCGTCCTGGCATTTACTGCAGCTGCGGTGAACTGGATTTACCTCGTCGCAAACCGTTGAGCGGGGGGCAGGATCCACTATAAAAGTCGGGCTCACCTTGTTCTGCTCAGCGCAAAAAAGAGAAAGGCCAGCCACACCGTTTCGATCCATTGCTTCCAACGCTAGATCGGGGCGATTGCAGTCCCTGCTCAAATGTCCGAGGACGACACGCCGCAGTCGGTGTCCCGCAATTGCTGCTACCAGTTGCGCACCCGCATCGTTCGAAAGATGGCCATGGCGGGACATGATACGCTGCTTTACCGACCAAGGTCGTTTCGGATCTTCCTGTAATAACCGTTCATCGTGATTTGTTTCGATGACGAGCGTATGCACGTTGCGGATTCTTTCGAGTGCCAGCTTGGGCGCATACCCAAGGTCGGTCAGTAGCCCGATAGATCCGTCGTCGCTGCTGAAAACGAAGGCCATCGGATCGACCGCATCGTGCGGTACGTAAAAACTCTGAATCTCGATATCCTTGAGCGAAAAAGAGAGGCCCGGCTCGAAGAGATTCCAGGTGGAATATTCAGCCAGCCAGCCATGACGTAACATTTCCGCAGTCCGGGAATTGGCATAGATCGGAACGCCAAATCGACGGCAAAAGACCTCGAGGCCGGCGACATGGTCGTTGTGTTCATGCGTAATGAGAATGCCGTCAAGGCTCGCGGGATCGACGCCGGAAGATTCGAGTCGCACCGCAATTTGTCGCGCGCTGAACCCGGCATCAATGAGGACACGGCACCGGTTTGTGGCGACTAAAGAGCAATTACCCCCGCTACCGCTGCCAAGAACCGTCAAACTGAACACGCCGCTTATTAAAGCGCACAAGGATTGGGAAGCCAATCCAAGATATGCGCTTACCGGAAAAAAATAAGGATCGAGTAGGGAAGAGAGGAGGAATGGAAGATTGGAAGATTGGAAGGTTGGGTGGGGCCTTCCACCCTTCCACCCTTCCAATGTTCCATTCCTTCGTGCGCGCATTTGCATGTGTCTGGGAATCCGGTACCTTTGGGTTCCGCGGTCCCGCTTATAGATCCCTCCAATTTATGACTTGTTATGTAACTTATCTTTTCATGGGCGCTCCCGGCAGTGGAAAAGGAACGCAAGGCAAAGTTCTGGGAAGCGTTCCGCGATTCTTCCATTGCGCGTGTGGCGAAGTGTTTCGTTCTCTCGATCTTCGAACTCCGCTTGGACAGAAATTTATCGAGTACTCGAGCAAGGGATTGCTGGTGCCGGATGATCTGACTGTCGAACTCTGGCGGACAAAGATTGAAGCGCAGGTATTGGAGGCTGAATTCAAGCCGGACATCGACGCTCTGGTGCTTGACGGAATACCACGCAATGTGAATCAGGCCAAACTAATGGAGCGGCTGATTGATGTGAAACAGGTCTTCCATCTCTCGTGTCCGGACCGCGACGAACTTGTTCGAAGATTACGAAAGCGTGCGATTAAGGACAACCGCCTGGATGACGCAAACGAAGAAGTGATCCGGAAGCGTTTGCTGACCTACGAGGCGGAGACAAAACCGGTTCTGAACTTTTACGCAGGCCTGGTAACGACAGTTGATGCTCTTCAACCTCCGGTAAAGGTTCTTCAGGACATTATCAGCGCCATCTGGAATGCCAGCCATGAATCGATTGCGTCCGTTGCGTGACTCGGATTACGCGACAGAACACTAGTTCGGGTTTCCCACATTTTAACCCGAAATGAGTGACAGGCCTCGGGTTGTTTTCATGGGGACCGGAGAGATCGGTTTACCGGTCCTTCGCTGGCTTGCAAACGGTTCGTTGGTTGAGTTGGTTGCCGTCGTAACGCAACCCGACAAACCGGTCGGAAGATCCCAGATACTCATGCCGCCGGCCACCAAGGCTGTGGCGATGAGCTTTGATCTCCCTGTATTGCAGCCACAGAAAGTGCGACGCCCCGATGAGGTGGGACGCATCGCGGCATTTTCACCGGACCTGATTGTGGTAATGGCATACGGGCAAATCCTTCCCAAAAGCTTGTTGGAAATGCCGCCTCTCGGTTGTCTGAACCTGCACGCTTCACTCCTGCCGCGCCATCGCGGCGCCGCGCCGATTCAGGCTTCAATTCTCGAAGGAGACAAGGCGAGCGGTATCACGGTCATGTATATGGAGGAAGGGCTCGATTCCGGCGATATCCTGGTCGCCAGATCTATCCCGATTCGCCGGCGAGAGACAGCCGGATCCTTGCACGTTCGGTTAGCCGGGATCGGGCCGGAGGTTTTGATCTCCGCCTTTGATCTCGTGCTTGAGAGAAGGGCTCCCAGGACTCCGCAGGATGAGTCGCAGGCAACCTACGCCCCGAAACTCAACCGTGAATCGGGTATGATTGACTGGTCGCGCGATTGCTGGTACCTGGATCGCCTTGTTCGAGCAATGAATCCATGGCCGGGCGCATTCACATGGGTCAAAAATCCGGGCGGCACGGTCAGGAAACTGAAAATCCA
>DATMQC010000200.1:0-4909 GCA_035567275.1 Chthoniobacterales bacterium
TTCCGACGAGATGCCCGAGTACGTAGAGGACCCAGATAAGCCCTGTAATACCGACGATGATTTTCTTGCCAATCGACGACTGATAGAAAGCAACGAATGGACTTTTGGACAACTTCTTTTGGGGAGCCGGGGAAAAGGTCGCGACCGACATATTGCCAGACTATTAGTAAATCTAAGGGAGTCAATAGCCACCGTCCTCCATTGCATGCCCCATGTCACAAAGCACGTTCTTGAAGCGGTTCAATCTCCCGCTCCCGCACAAATCCGCTCTTTTCTTTTGCAGGTCAGTTGTTAATATCCAGCGTTAACTATGAAACGTCTGTCCTTCCTGGCCTTCTGCGCGGTCCTGGCTGTTGCCGATTCGGCATTTGCACAAGAAACCATTAAAATCGGCGAGTTCGGCTCGCTGACCGGAGATAACGCCAGTTTCGGTACCTCGCAGAATAACGGGGTTCAAATGGCGGTGGAAGAAATAAACGCCGCCGGAGGGGTACTTGGCAAGAAGATCGACCTGACGGTCGAGGACAATATGACGAAGCAAGGCGAAACGACCACAATCGCGCGTAAATTGATTTCTCAGGATCATGTGGTCGCCATCATTGGAGAGGTCGCTTCCTCGAAGACCCTGGAAGCCGCGCCGATCGCGCAAGCCGCCAAAATACCACTTATCGCCACGGCGGCGACTAATCCCAAGGTCACGCAAACAGGAGACTACGTTTTTCGGGTTTGTTTTACGGATGATTTTCAGGCGGTTGTTATCGCTCGTTTTGTTCTCGAAAAGCTAAAGCAGAAGAACATCGCCTTCATGACGGATGTGAAACAGGACTATAGCGTTGGCCTGACAAACATCGCCAAAGATTACCTTGCGAAAAACGGCGGGAACATCGTCAAGGAACAAAGCTACAGCTCGGGGGACAAGGATTTCCGCGCGCAACTCACAGACCTGAAGTCAGCCAACCCCGACGTTATAATTATTACCGGTTACTATCCGGAGGCATCACTGATAGCCAAGCAGGCGAGGCAGTTTGGGATCAAAGCGACGCTGGTCGGGGGAGATGGATGGGATGGCTCCTCTTTGATTCCGGTGGGTGGTAAGGCGATCGAAGGGGCGTTCTTTTCGAATCACTTTTCTACTGAAGACAAATCTCCGCTCGTTCAGGATTTCGTGAAGAAGTACAAGCAAAAGTACAACGCTGTTCCGGACGCTTTCGCGGCTCTCGGGTACGATGCGACCAAGCTTTTGGCCGATGCCATCAAGCGGGCGGGGTCCACGGATCCTGACAAGATTCGAGCCGCGATTCAGGATACCGAAGGTTTTCCGGGTGTTTCAGGCAAGATCACGATCGGCAAGGATCGGAATGCGGTAAAGTCGGCGGTCATTCTTACGATCAAGGATGGTGCTCTTAAATACGCAGAGACGATCGAGCCCAAACCTGCACTTGCATCAAGTGCTCAGTGAAAAACGTTCGGGGTCATGTCTCAACTTTCGATTCTGCTGAAAAAGGCGGGCTTCGCTGAATGGTTGGAGGGGAGTCGCTTGCGGCTCCCTGGGCGTTGCAAGCAAACGCCCCTCCAAGTCCATCATCGAATGAGGGTTTTTCAGCAAATGTTGAAAGTTGAGACATGACCCCGTCCCAAAATGAAAATTTTTTTGACGCTTTTGGCGTGGGCTTCGGTATCGGCGTCGCTTTGGGCTCAAACCTTGAAGATAGGAGAGGTCGATCCGCTTACCGGTGGTATTTCGCAGTTTGGAATCGGATGCCATCAGGGCATCGCGCTGGCGTTCGAAGAACTCAACGCTGCAGATGGCGTCCTTGGTAGAAAGATCGATCTGGTCACTGAAGACGATCAATCGAGGCCGGGTCAGAGCGCGACGGTGGTTCGCAAGTTGATTACTCAAGATAAAGTTATCGCTATCCTCGGCGATGCGACATCATCGGCTACTCTCGAATCCGCGCCGATTGCTCAGAGCGACAAAATCCCGATGATTACACCGAGCGCGACAAATCCGCGGATCACGGAGGTGGGCGATTTCATTTTTCGCGTCTGTTTCCTCGATGAATTTCAGGGTCGTGTGATTGCCCGATTCGCAAGAAAAAATTTAAAGGCGCAGAACGTCGCGATTCTTACCGATACGAAGCAGGACTATAGCGTCGATCTGGCAAAGTTCTTCAAGGATGAGTTCACCAAGCTGGGTGGCACAATCTCAGTCGACCAAAGTTATGCGACGGGTGATACCGATTTTCGCGCGCAGTTGACTTCGATCCGAGCAGCTAAGCCCGACGTAATCTACGTGCCGGGTTACTATCAGGAGGTCGGCCTTATTATAAGGCAGGGACGCCAGATTGGATTGAAGATGCCGTTCATCGGATGCGATGGATGGGCGAATCAAGCCTTGCTCGATGTCGGCGGCAAAGCGCTTGAAGGGTGCTATTTTACGAATCATTTTTCGCCCGACGACCAGGCGGCTAACGTCAAAAAGTTTGTTGAAAAGTATCGGCAAAAATACGGATCGGTGCCCGATACCTTTGCAGCTCTAGGCTATGATGCAGCGCGTTTGCTTGCTGGAGCAATTCAGCGGGCCGGCACAATCGAAACAGCCGCTGTCCGGGATGCATTGGCAAAAACCGCCGATTTTGAAGGTGTGACCGGTCGGATCTCATTTGATACGCATCGAAATGCGTCAAAACCGGGGCTAGTTGTGACCGTTAAAGATGGCAGGTTTGAGATTGCCGAGAGGACCGAGCCGTAGCCCGTCGCAGGGCGTTCGATTTTTGCTTGCCGCGTGCCAGCCTTTTCGTTGCCCGCAATCGAACTCAGTTCTCCGGCTGGGGTAGAGAAAAATCTGTATCTTGAAATACAAGCAAAGCACGGCATTCGGTCGCCAACTCGAAGAATCGCTGATCCTCCAAGGCGAATTCCAACAGCAGGTCGCCTGCTCCCAGCCAAATCGATACTGCAAACAGGCAAGCGCCTGGAGCAAAAAGGCCTGCAGCCAGGAAGGTCGGCAAAAAATTGAATCCGCCAGTGCACGCGCCGAGGACTGCAAAGAGAATGAATGTCCACCTCCGCAGGAGTAACTGAAACCTGGCGTCTCGGATTTTGTGAACCAGCAGCATGCCTAATGCTTTTGGTGTGCTGATTAAATACCCGAGAGAAGTGGTTTCGTAGGCGCAGATAAACTGTTTGTGAGACATATCGATTTGGTTTCAAAGAGGTGCCCAGAAGCCGCAGGAAAGAAGCGCTCGATGAGCTGTATCTTCATATTTCCCAATGACGTCAGAATTACTATAATATTTAACACATAATCGAAGAATCTGACACGCGGCAGAATCCTCCGCCTCGTAGACAATGCGATTACCTGTTCTTTTGCTTCCTGCGCAAAGCCGACTGACCATTGAGAATGGCCTACGTCCCATCTTGGCAATCCGTCAGGGAGCGCTTCTTTGGGTTGAATTGCTCCGGTTTTGCGATTTCATTTCAGCATGGGTTTGCAACGGCTCTGTTCTAGATCGGAGCTCGCTCCGGGAGGCGTGAAACGGCTTGACGAGCCCCCCATCGCCGTATTTAGGGTGGAGGATTCCTATTATGCCATCAGCGATGTCTGTACCCACGAGTGGGCGCGTCTCTCTGAAGGTGAAGTCGATGGGGAAACGGTCGTTTGCCCGCTGCACGGCGCTTGCTTCTCGCTGAGCACCGGCGAAGCACTCTCTTTACCCGCCGTCGACCCTGTTGAGACGTTTGCCGTTATCTTGCAGGGCGACGACATTTACGTGGATCTCTGAACATCGTCTCAGCATTTAGGTAGGCCTCGCGCAAAGGTACGCCGAGGCACGCGAAGGAATAGACTAGACTCTTGATTAGCTTTGGCGACCAATATTGAAGATCAGAATCCGCCGTCTAACGAATAAACCTTTAAATCCTCACCTTTGCGTAACTCCGCGTACCTTTGCGTGATGCTTCAACCAGAGATCGCTGCGGACGCCCTCCAGCTCCAGGGCACCGGCCAGCAATGCCGTCCATTGCGTCAGCGAGGTAACCGGTCCGTACACCAAACTTGAACTGGAGAGCGCCTCCCTGGTAGCCTGAGCGGGTTTATGCGCTGGAAAAATCTGGTATGTATAGCGTTGTTGGCGGCTCGAGCAGAGGCCCAGGAGGATATCAGGATCGGAGAGGTGAATCCAATTTCCGGCGCGATTGGCCAATACGGCACGACTTGCCATCGAGGTATCCAGCTCGCGATCGAACAAGCGAATCAAAGCGGGGGGGTGTTAGGAAGAAAGATCCTGCTGCTGACGGAAGACAACCAATCGAAGGCGGGCGAGACCTCCACTATCGTTAGAAAATTTATAACCCAGGACAAAGTCGTTGCCATAGTAGGCGACCTCACCTCTTCGGCAACGCTCGAGGGCGGACCCATCGCGCAAGCAGCAAAGATTCCTATGGTAACCCCTTTGGCAACAAACCCGAAGGTAACCGAAATTGGTGATTATATTTTTCGGGTCTGTTTCATCGACGAATTCCAGGGTCGCGTGATGGCGCGTTTCGCACTCGAAAATCTGAAGGCAAAAAGAGCTGCTCTTCTAACCGACTCCAAACAAGACTACAGCGTCGGCTTGAGCGGTTTTTTCAAACAAACTTTTGTCGGCGGATCGGGAACAGTGGTTCGTGAACAGAGCTACTCCAGCGGGGATACCGATTTCCGTGCTGTCCTGACCTCCTTGAAGGCGGCTCAGCCTGACGTGGTGTTTGTCCCGGGCTACTATCCAGAGGTGAGCCTCATTCTGAAACAAGCGCGACAACTTGGGATAAGCGTTCCGTTTATTGGGTGCGAGGCCTGGGACAGTCCCACATTGCTGACCGTCGCGGGCAAGTCGGCGGATGGCTGCTACTTTTCGAACCAATTCTC
>DATMQC010000201.1:0-5496 GCA_035567275.1 Chthoniobacterales bacterium
TACGCTTCAGGCATGTAAGAAGTTCTTATGCGCTTTCGCCGGGTGAAGGCCGACGGTCAAAGTTTTTACCACTGCGTAGCGCGATGTCCGGCCGCTCGCTTTCTGTTCAATACGTCTCATGATCGCGCTCGATCAACCGACCGTCAATCTTTAGCCAACTCGTCGAGGAACAGCCCGGTCGCTTAATTCCGGCTAAGCCCTGCCCTGTTCCGCGGTACCGGGTAGCGGAGTGGTTCTCTTTTCAGCGGTGGCAAGGACCTTGATCTTAATCCGTTGGTCCTTAGCAAAGCGCCTTTTCCGCTGCCTCAGGTTCCTACGACCTTTGTAATCTCCCATAATGTTGGTGAATTTAATCCGATTTTTAAACCCATTTTGTTTTTTCCGCGACGTGCAAGTAACTGCATAAAAAGTTCTTACCTGCTTCTGCCTCTTTCTCGAGAATCAGCGTTTCGCTGCTTTTTGTTTCTCAATTGGCCGCGATGTGACTCTTTGATTGGCCCTGTTCCCTGGCGTTTGAGTTTCCGCGTATCGTCCTTCCGCAATTCGTGAATCATTGCGCAGGCGATGTCAGTCGACGAAAACCCCTGTTCTAGCAGTCGGTCTACCACTCGCGATTCTCTTTCGAAATCGCCCCTTTGAAGTGCCGCGCGGATCTTCTCGAAAAAGAGGTTCCCACGTTTCTCCTCGACTTCGTCGGCAGAGGGCACTTGGTGCCGCGCAATTTTCATCCTTGTGTACCGTTCGATGCTCTGCAATTTGTAAATCTCGCGTCCAGCCACTAACGAGAATGCTCGCCCGAATCTGCCAACGCGTCCGGTTCGCCCAATCCGGTGCACGTAATCTTCTTCGTCCCAGGGTAGGTCGTAGTTAAAAACGACTTCGATGTTGTCGACATCAATCCCGCGTGCGGCCACGTCAGTCGCAACGAGAAATTCGAGACCTGAGTTCCGGAATTTGCTCATTACCAGCTCCCGCTGAGCCTGGCTCATGTCGCCGTGGATCCGATCAGCCGAATAACCGCGAGCCACCAGTTCGTCGGTCAAGTCGTCTACCATCCGCTTCGTATTACAAAAGATGATGCCAAGCTTGAGATCATGAAGATCGATCAGTCGGGTCAAAGCCTCGGTCTTCGTTCGCCCCCGAATCTCGTAGTAAGCTTGCTCAACCGTGGGGACGGTCAGGACCTTGTGGTCAATCCGAATCGTCTTGGGGTCGCGGCTGGACTTATTGATCAGGTCCATGATCGCTTTGGCCATCGTCGCCGAGAAGCAGATGAATTGGCGTTCTGTCGGAACGGTTTTCAGGACTTGTTCAATGTCGTCGCGGAAGCCCATGTCGAGCATCTCATCGGCTTCATCCAAAACGACCATTTTGACTTGATCCAGCCTTAGAGTTCCGCGGTCGAGGTGATCAAGAATTCGGCCGGGTGTACCGACTACAATCTGCGCACCCTGCTTCAAGGCCCGAATCTGGCGGTCGTACGATTGACCACCGTAAATTGGGACTGCTTGAACTCCGCTTTTGAATATAGAGAGTTTGAAAATTTCTTCCGCGACTTGAACCGCTAACTCGCGGGTAGGGCACAGGATGATAACTTGGACAGCGCGCACATGCGGATCGACAGATTCCACCGCGGGAATTCCAAAAGCTGCGGTCTTTCCCGAACCCGTCTGGGATTGGCCGACCACATCGCTTCCAGCCATTATCAACGGAATAGCTTCGGACTGGATTGGGGCGGCTTTTTCATAGCCGAGGCGATCAATCGCTTTGAGTAACGAGGGCGAGAGACCAAGTTCAGAAAAGAGTCTGGAAGTCATAAGAATGCTGGAAGAATGTTACCCAGCGGATAAGAACGAATAGATCGCTTCCGTGTGCTCGCGACTTTCGTCATGGAAAAGTCCGCATTGCGCCATGTCGCCCATGACGATAAAGAATGGATCCGCTTGTTACTTCAACTCTGGTTGCCTCAACAGAAGGCCGGACAGTACGACGGAATAAGCGAAGTGCCAAAGGGTTTTGTTGAGGATCGCTCTCAGCACTAAACGTAGAGTTTCACAGTTGCTTCAAGCTCGTTCATCTTTTCCAGCAGTACGCGCTGTCATGTGTTATATCGATTATTCATCATGGCAGTTTATTCCTTTTCTCGCCGTCGCCTACCCGACCCAGTCACCGAAGAACTTGTGCACCTGCCTAAGTCCGCTTCATGAGCCCGATTGGTGCAAAGGTTACGGCGATCGAGAAACGAGGTGATCAGTACCAAGTGATCGTTCAAATCGGTCCGAAATATCGAGGCTCATTCAATACCCTTACCTTTGGAGAGATCAAACCGCACAGCGGTTCCCTTCGGGATGGCCGTCTTGACCTGGTCTACTATCAAAACCCCGGCCTTAGCGTCGAAGATCCGTTTCCGCTTTGGACTCTGCATTGATGGAACAGGAGGAGGGGACGCATGTCGTTTGTCGCAAATCATCTTTTTACATGAAACTTTTTGTGGGAAACGACTACTCAGGGCGTGAGAAACCGCTTCCTGCGCCAAATTCAAACTTTTTCACCCGGCCTTTTATGCGAGACGGTGCACTGGACGTTGACTAGCTTCTGTGTAAGCGGAACGTTGGATTTCGACGTTCACAAAGTTTAGCTTGGCCTGATGAGCAATCCGCACCTCTATCGACGTTTCAACCTTTTGCGCCTTGGCCGTATTCCCCCACCCAAGCCGGTTGGCGGTTTCGTTGTTGGTGTGCCGACCAAAGACGTTCGAACCTTTCAAACAGAGAATCCCACCGTTGCCATCGATGGCGTCTTCCTCAAGCTCGTTTCGGCCGAAGAATTAGATGAAGTGAGGCGCCGACTCCAGATCCCGTTGGGAACAGATCTTAAATATCAACAATCCCGATATCAGGCAAACGCGGAAACGATGAAGGGAAACGCGACGTTCGAATGGCGCAACGGAAATAAGTACTGGATCGAGCCCAAAGGCTACAACAAGCCTTTTTGAACGGCACCCTGCGCTCTATTCCAGGCATCAGTTAGCTTAACCTCAGCTCACGATTTTCCAATTCCGTCTGACAAAGCGAACTAAGTATTTAAGAGCATTTCGATTTTTTTTCTTGCCCTCGCGCATTTAATTCACGCTTCCTTAGGGCCTAGTCTTTGTTAACCAGCACCTATGTCATGAAACTGCTCGCTGTACACCCAAGCTGCTTGATGTACTCCAAGATTTACCTGCGCCTGGAGCCCCTGGGCCTCGAGCTGGTCGCTTCCGCCGCCCGATGCGCGGGACACGACGTGCGCTTGATTGATTTACAAGCGGAGACTCACAAGGACTATTTTCGCTGGATCCGGTCGTGGTCGCCCGACGCAGTGGTCTTCTCGTGCAATTATCTGGCCAACGTGCCGGAAATCATCGATCTGGCGACGGCGACCCGCACGCTCCTGCCGCAAGCCCTGATTATGGTCGGTGGCCACAGTGCTTCCTTCACGGCCGCCGAGATCCTACAACATGGGAAGGGCAGCGTCGACGCGGTGCTCAAAGGTGAAGGCGAGCCGGTAATCGTTGCCGCTTTGGAGGCGGCCCGCCAGGACCGGGCTAACCTGCACCGGGTACCGGGCGTTCACACGGCAGCCGGGGAAGGTCCCCGGCCAACCTTCGTGCAGAGTCTCGATACCGTGTTGCCAGCCCGAGATCTGCTCCGGCACCGCCGCAAGTACTTTATTGGCGTGCTTGACCCTTGCGCTTCCATCGAGTTCAGCCGCGGCTGCCCGTGGGATTGCGTATTCTGCAGCGCATGGACTTTCTACGGGCGAAGTTACCGAACTAAATCCCCGGAGTGCGCGGTCGAAGAACTGAGCCGAATTAAAGAATCGGGCGTGTTCCTCCTGGACGACGTCGCCTTTATTCAGGCAGAGCACGGGATGCGCATCGGCGAGATGATCGCCAAACGCGGCATCAAGAAGAAGTATTACCTGGAAACCCGAGGCGACGTCCTCCTGCGCAACAAGGAGGTTTTCAAGTTCTGGCGGAATATTGGGCTCGAGTACATGTTTCTGGGTATCGAGGCCATTGACGAGGAAGGCTTGAAACAGTTTCGCAAGCGGGTAACTCTTAGCCAAAACTTCGATGCGCTCGAGTTTGCCCGCTCGTTGGGGGTGACCGTGGCCATCAATCTGATTGCCGACCCCTCCTGGGATCGGGACCGTTTTCGAGTGATCCGTGAGTTTTGCCAGGAGATCCCTGAGATCGTCAATATCAGCATCAACACGCCGTACCCGGGTACCGAGAGTTGGCGTACCGAAGCGCGCCGGATAACGACGCGCGATTACCGGCTGTTTGACATCCAGCATGCGGTCTTGCCAACGCACTTGAGCCTGCCTGAGTTTTATGAGGAGCTGGTCGAAACTCAGCGCATTTTGAGCATGAAACACCTCGGGTTTGCGGCGCTCCGGGAGGCTGCCGGTCTGGCTGTGGGACGCCTATTGCGAGGTCAGACCAACTTTGTTCGGATGTTGTGGAAATTTAACAGCGTTTACAACCCCAAGCTCCAAATTGCTGACCACCAGCAACCGGTGCGCTACGAAATTTCACCGCCGCCCGCGCGGGAGGAACGAATTGCTCGTGGTGCGTTGTACGTACACGCTGCTGGCGGTCGCAAAGGCCGGCACATTGACAACGCGACCGAGGCCTTTGTCGAAGCTACCCGCATGGGTGCGGAACAAACTTAGAGAAAGGCCATTTTTGGCAAGCTGAAGAGTGAGAGAATGGTTCAACCAACGAACCGCCAAAAGGGGTGAGAGGTTGAGTTTCCAAGCAAAAGATTTTTACAAATGAGCAAACTTTTCGCTGATCTGGAAGAGCGGGAGATTCTTGCCCTGGCAATCTCCCTCGAAGAAGAGGATAGCCGCATTTACCTGGATTTTATCGAACGGCTGAAAACAAGGTACCCGGAGACATCGGCTATTCTTCAATCGATGTACGAGGAAGAACTTTCTCATTTTACTCGGTTGAAAGCTCTGTTCCACCAACGGTTCGGCAATCATCTTCCGCTCGTCCGACGGCAAGACGTCAAGGGATTCCTCAAGCGAAACCCGATCTGGCTGGAGCTGACGCTCAAACCTCGGAGGGTGCTGAGCACCGTCCTGAACATGGAAGCAGAAAGCCGTCGCTTCTATCAAGATGCGATGAACAAAGTGACATCAGCCGATATTCGCCAACTCCTCAACGACTTAGAAGCCGCTAAAGAAGATCATCTGGACCTGCTGGTTGACAAAACGAAGGAAAAGAAGAAAACAGGTGCGCTTTCTGCAGAACAGTATCCTCCCTGATGAGCCGTCTCAGAGACTGGCATCCAGGCACCCACAACACGGCCTTATCCCGGAGGTTGCTCGGCATTACCGCTTTTCCTATATTAAAATTGTCACTTTTGTCCATTTTCCGGAAGCGGAGCGTGCGTTAGAATCTGCGTGTTCTGTCCTTCAGCCCCCCATAAACCCCACCCCCCA
>DATMQC010000202.1:0-4676 GCA_035567275.1 Chthoniobacterales bacterium
AGATCTTGGGCAACCTGCGAGCGGGGGTCTTCTGGCGCGATCGTAATCATCGAAGTCGCTATTTTTGCGTAATCCTTCCGTCCAAAGCGACGCAAAATTTCATTAGAATCTTCATTTCCAGGGGAAATTCACCACGGAGACACAGAGAGCACGAAGTTTGTCGGGGTGCCCCGTGGAACGTTCTTCAGCAGCTGAGGCGTTGCAAGCCTCTTCGCATTGCAAACACGTCCGTCCTTATGCGTCTACTGCCAACGGATACCGAACTTTCGAACGCGCTCAAACCCGGACACCCCCCAAATAAATCTTCTTCTACATGCAGATCTTGGTGCTCTCTGTGCCTCTGTGGTGAAATCTTCTTCCTCCGCGACCTCGTCGCACGCTCTTCGGGGGCCGAGGCTTTTGACGAGTGTTTGACAACACCTCGTTTGCTCGCGTACGTCTAAACGGGATTCTAAAAACCCCGGCGAAGATCCTTCGCACGCCCCGATAAAACAGCCTGATTCACCTCCAAAATCTATGAAACGCACCGCATCAGCCGTCTGGAACGGCGATCTCAAAAAAGGCAAAGGTACGCTCTCCACTGCGAGCGGCGTGCTGAAACAAACGCAGTACTCATTCTCGACCCGCTTCGAAAATGGTATTGGCACGAATCCTGAGGAGTTGATCGCGGCGGCTCACGCCGGTTGCTTCACGATGGCTTTTTCGGCATTCCTGGGCGCGGCGGGATTCACGCCGGATGAGTTGTCGACGGAAGCGACGCTCACATTGGATCAAGTGGATGGAAACTGGACGATCACGACGATCCATCTTGATCTCAAAGGGCGGGTGCCTGGGATTAACGCTGCTCAGTTTGACGAGATTGCCGACAAGGCCAAGGCACTGTGTCCCGTTTCCCGCGTGCTGAAAGCCGACATCAGTCTCACGAAAAAGCTAGAGAGCTGAAGTTCCCGAAAGCAAGGTCCAACCCGAATATCGTCCTTGTTTTCGACAGCCTGCCGGCTCGCGTCGGATTACGGGCCCTGTCTGGAGGGGAGTTGCTTGCAACTCCCGCGGGTTCGTAATGCTAACCAATTATTTTTTACCGCGTACCCGGGCATTGCGAGCAACGCCCCTCCAGACTCTCAAGCGCTTGTACCCCAGTTCCTGAAAAGCGTGTCGGTGCGTTTCAGAAACTTTGTCGGAATTCTTCGCTCTTGTGGTTAGGGCGAGGTTCGGCCACTATTCGTGTAATGGCTCGACCTACCAAGCGTACGAAGATTGTGGCAACGATTGGACCGGCAAGCGAAAGCGAGGAGATGTTGCGCCGGTTGATTGACGCAGGAATGGATGTTGCCCGACTGAACTTTTCCCATCGCTCCGCGGAACAAGCCAAGCCTTTGGTTGAGCGGATTCGCGGCGTGGCCCATCAAATGGGCGTGTTTATCGGCATCCTCGGAGATTTGCGTGGCCCGAGAATCCGGGTCGGCGAAATGGAGGGTGGCAGCATCGAATTGAAGCGTGGAGACAAGATCCTTCTCACGCCGGAGAAGGTTGTCGGAACGCCGGCGAAGATTGGAGTGAGCTTCAAAGGGCTTTGCCGCGATGTGATACCCGGTTCGATCATCCTTCTGGACGACGGAAATATCGAACTGCAGGTGGTCGATATTAAACCGAACGGAGACATTCTCTGCGAGATTGTTCGGGGCGGCGAGTTGAAGAGCAACAAGGGAGTCAATTTAAGGAATCGATTGGTTTCGTTGCCCTCGCTAACAACAAAAGACTATCTGGATCTGGATTTTGCGGTCGAAGCGCAGCTGGATTTTCTGGCCCTCTCGTTCGTTCAATCTTCTACGGATGTGCGATTTCTTAAACAGGCATTAGCCGAACGGGGGGCATCGATTCCGGTTATCGCAAAGATCGAGCGGCAAAATGCCCTCAACGATATCGAAAACATTGTTCATGAATGTTACGGAGTGATGGTTGCCCGGGGTGATCTGGCGTTGGAGATGAGTTTCGAGGATGTCCCGATTGCGCAAAAACGCATCATCCACGTTTGCCGCGACGAAGGCGTGCCTGTCATCACCGCGACTCAGATGCTTGAGTCCATGATAACATATCATAAGCCGACACGTGCGGAGGCGGCCGACATTGCAAATGCGATTCTGGATGGGACCGATGCGGTTATGCTTTCAGCCGAATCTGCCGTCGGAAAGTTTCCGGTCGAGGCTGTCGCGACGATGGCTACGATCGCGGCTCGCGCCGAGGCTGCCTGGACGAGCGGAGAATTGCCAATTCCGCCGACGATTCCGGACCGAAGCGATTTGGAAACTGCTGTGGCCAATGCGGTCCATGTGATAGCAAATTCGGTCTCTGCGAAGGCGATCATTGCCGCCACCTCCTCCGGGGGGACTCCAAGGCGTGTGGCGTGTCATCGTCCCAAAATGCCAATTCTGGCGCTTTGCTCTAGCAGCGAAGTTTGTCGCAGATTAGCTCTGAGCTGGGGCGTCGAACCGACGCTAGTGGAGCCAATCAGCGGCACCGCGCATGTTGTAAAATTGAGTGCTGAAGCTGCGATGAGAATTCTCGGCGCAAAAATGTCGGATGTCATGGCCATTGTGGCTGGAACTCCGTACAATGTGCCCGGCAAAACCAATCTGATTAAGGTGGAACAAATCGCGGACGCGCTTAGAGGCGATCGGGCAAGCGCCGACGAATAAGGTTACATTTGCACCACGGTATACCCGTTGCGTCTGAGTTGTGCGACGACACCATCGTCCCCGACAAGGTGGCCGGCGCCGACAATAACGAGATAGTTTTCGTTCTTGTGCGCGATTGCCTCGATCTGCGGTAGCCACTTGGTATTTCGATCAGAAAACAATGCTTTGTGCGTTACGGGATCCGCATGTTGGTCCTGATTGAGAATCTGGTCGAGCAATCTCACATCTCCGTTCTGCCAGGCGGTTACTAGACGGCCTATCGAGGCCGGGTAGGTTGCAAGCGTCGCCAGAGTTCCTATCAGATAGCGCTCATTCTCCTCGTCGCTGAAATGATCGAAAATCTCCGCCTGGTCACGAATCGTTTCCAAGCCGAGGACAGGCTTACCGGTTGATCTTGCCTTTCGGAAAAAATAAACATCGACGCCAAGCGTTTCTGAAAACCCAGCCATTTCGAGCGTTCGAGAGCTCAACCATTCCGCAAGAAACCAGGGTTTCAGGCGCTCAACTTTTTTGAGCGTCAGACCGTATACCGGCAATACTAGCTTCAGCAGCTCGACTGTTTCTGGCGAAACCTTCTTGGAGAGCGATTGTCCGGTCGGATAGAACGCAGTTCGTCTGAATTCCCGCCTCAGTCTCGTCGTGGTGAAACGGTTGAGGTCGATTTCAAAAACGATACGACTGGAGTCTTCAAAAGCTCGATTCAGCGCAGCCTTGAGCGGATAGCATTTCTGGGATAGGACGTGAATGGAGCCGAGCAGATAAATTGTGTTGTGATCGCCCCGCAACTTCCAGAGCGTGTCTTTCGACTCACCGATCTGATGAATTGTCGAGCAAGAAGCCGACAGCACCGATAGCGCCAAGGCGCAGAATGCTATTTGCGCCCACGCGCAGAGAAGGGCGATCGAGCTCCGAGAGTCAGTTGCCGGGGGCGAGTCCGAGCTGCGGCTTTGAGTTGTTGGCCTTGCCAGCCCGATCGTCCGAGACTGTGATGTTCTTGCCAACCACACCCATAACTCCCTCAAAAGCTTCCTCGGAGATTCCATGAGAGACTTTCACCCGAAACCTATGCCAAAGGAAATCCTCCATGCGCATCCATTTGCCATTAAAATTGACGCGTTGCGTCCATGCGCAAATCGTAATAATGCTTTGCAGCTGCCGGATTTTCAAAAGCAATATGCCGGCGCCAATAATAACGGCCGCGCTCACCGACAATAGCACGGTCGAAACGGTCGCGCGCGCATCTACGTCGGACTGAGTCACCTTTTTTCGGACAGACAATACCTGGTCCTCATCTGCCTGCATTTCGCGGATAATGGCGCTGATTTGGTCCGGCGGGTTTGCGTCTTGAGATTCGTGCAAGAATTGCAGTTCTTTTCCGCCCGGACCCGAATCCTTTGAAAAAGCGGAACCACGATTTTCCGCCAACGTTTTCTCGATCAAGGGCCGAAGGCGACTTACGCGAGCCGATTGATCTGGGCGATCGACCAGAAGGACCGAAAGATACTGCAAACGGACAAAGGCGTCGCTTGCGGCGAATAAGGAGGGTTGGAGATAAGAATGGCTGCCGGTCAAAAGGAAGATACTTTGTCCCGCTTCGGACTGAATAAGATCATTGCGCAGTTCAAGCAGCTGTTCGCGAACCTCGTAGCTGTGCTTAACGAGCGTCAGCCCCTGCTGCTGATCGAGGTACATCTGTTTCAGGAACAGAAAAACCAGAATGGCGACCAGTAAGGGTACCGCGATAAAGACAATCAAAGTTGCCTTCTCGCTTCGCTTTAGGAAATTGCCATTCATTACGGGAGCTGAGTTCGTAGTCGAGTGCTCTTAGCTGGGAGCAGCCATTGTGAGACCCTGTTGATCGTCTTGTACCCTCCCGGTCGAGCCTCACAAGGCTCTAATCAGTTTAATCGGCAGTTTCACTCAAGAATTAATAAATACAATAGAAGTCATCAAAAAAGATGGGCTTATTTTGTTCAATAC
>DATMQC010000203.1:0-15140 GCA_035567275.1 Chthoniobacterales bacterium
GGATGATTCATCTTCAAAGGGGACCGGACTGCGAAATGCGCGTGAGCGACTGCATAGCCTTTTTGGAAACGATGCGGAGCTGAAAATCGCCGAAGATCCACCAGGGCGCGTGAGCGTTGCTGTTTCCGTTCCCAACCGCCAACCAACCGTGGCGCTCCCGGGATCATTAGAGTTCCCGTGGTAGCGTATCGCGAGCCGGGCGCTCGTGGCTACCAACCCGGAGAATCTGCGCGGGATCCGCCCTGAACCCAACCACACGGCACTAACCCGCAAAATTCACGCGTTATAAGAATCGGTGCGCACATTGCGGGTTAGAAACCTCTCAAACAGACGCTGCGTGGTTTGCGACGATTCTCGATTCCATGGCCTGCCGCTTGTCCCGAGCACGGAGGGCAGGGAGGGTCGCATCCAGCACCAGTTTCTAGAGGACACGGAAGGATGGATTCGATGTCATTCAGCAGAAACTGGTGCGGGATCGGACCCTACCAAGCTCTGACATAACGCGGAGCAGGCTCAGCAATCCGAAACAGTTTTGGTTGCGGCTACGCCGCGAATCCGCGAAGACGGGTTAGGATCGTTGCGGGTAGCTGCTCTGCTCCACGGAATTAACGCAGATCCCGAAATTAGGGAATCGTCCTCGTCGTGCTCGATTTATTGGGCTTCTGCGCCGAGAAAAGAGCCGATCTTCTTGGCAATTATTTTGTTCCGTTAGTGTGTCGGTGAGATGTTAGAATTCTCGAGGACGACGACGAGAACGAGGACGACTTCTCAACTTCGGAATTCAGAATCAATGCCCACCAATTTCCGCCTTGGATGCAAGATACGATTTAGCCAGTTCAGATCGATTGACCTTGCCGCGCGTGTTAACCGGCAACTCAAACAAAATCCGGAACTCACGAGGAACCTGCCAGCTGCTCAATCCATTTCGGCAATGGCTTTCAAGCAATTGGCGTGAAACAGCCGCCGAACATGCGACATATGCCACAAGATCTTCGTTTCGAATTGTCGAGGGTATCCCAAAGACCACGGCATCGATTACGCCTGGCAATTTTCGAAGATGCTCTTCCACGATCGACGGATGAACCTTTTTCCCGGCGACATTCAGAACATCTGTGACGCGGCCGATCCAGCGCATTCCCCAATCAGACCATTCGACGATGTCTCCCGGGACGAAGCGCTTTCCGTTCAAAACTGCTTCGTCCGAATGAGGAAAATATCCGTCAGAAACGTTTTCACCTTCTACCGCTATGCGATCGTACCCGATGCGCACAACCCTCACGCCATCCAAGGGTTTGCCGGCAAAACCGCTCGGTAATTCCACGTCGTCTGTCCGGTCGTAGGCAATCCCGCCACACTCCGATGAGCCGTAGAAGCTGTGTATTTTCAAACCGTACTTCCTGGAGAATTGCCGAGAAATTTCGGGCGCTAGCGGGGCGCCGGCTGAAATGCAAAGACGAACAGATTTCAGTTCACCCGCATCAGCCAGCGAGGCGAGCGCCTGAAACAGGGCGGGCGTGCCCGGGAACACGGTCGCCCCGGAGCGCTGAAGAGAATTATAAATCGCGCGCGGCATCAGGTCGGTTACGCAAACCATCTGCGTTCCCTGAAATAGAAGAGGAGTGACAAGATTGCTAAAACCGTAGGAGTGGGAGAGGGGGATTGCACCGTAGCTGACGTCGCCTGGAGCAATGCCCATCGTCGTGCAGATATTCCTGCAATCGGCCAACAGATGGGATTCCCGAACTCTGACGGCTCGTGGTGTCCCCGTCGTGCCGGATGTCAACTTCAGCATATCCGGTTTTGGATATGGCCAGGCGACTGGCTCATTTTCGAAGCGTTGAATGCCACTTGTACATACCAGTCCCTGGGCGCTCGTCAGCGCCAGGATGCCCTCCAGTTGCCCGCTTGGCAGATCCGGTCCGACCGGCGCTACCACAAGCTCTTTGTCCCACGAAGCAAGAATAAGTGCGGGGAAAGAGGGATCGTTACCAAGGGCGCACACGATGCAATCGCCAGCTTTGAAGGCGCAGAGCTTCGATCGCCATTCGGCTCGTTCGCTCTCGATATCTTGAAAGCTTCGAATAACCGAGCCGTTACCGGCGCGAATCGCTGGATTTGCGCCTTCCTGACGCACTACGGTTTCCCAGAAACTGTCGAAGAGCCGCGGTTGCACTTGCGTCACTTAAACTGTGTGATAGCTTTGACCTCTTTTTTAAAACCATGAAGGCTGATATCCACCCGAACTATACAGAGACCACAATCGTCTGTGCATGTGGCGCTGTTTATCGCACTCGGTCGACTCGCCGCGATATCAAGATTGGTATTTGTGCCGCTTGCCATCCCTATTTTACTGGTGAACAGAAATTCGTCGACACCGCCGGCCGGGTCGAAAAATTCGCTCGCCGTTATGGTAAGACGTTGGTGGGCAAGGGCAAGTCGAAGTAACTTTTGGCGTTCTGATCTGAAACGGTGACGGCGCTCCAGCGCAATCACCGTTTCATTTTTATGGACTTCGCTCCATTAATTGACCAAAAGCGCAGGCAGTTCGACGAACTTGAACAGCAAGTTGCCTCCTCTTCCCTTTTCGAGAATCCGAAAAAGGCCAGGGAAGTGATGCGCGAACATTCGCGCCTCAAGACACTTTTGGAGGATTGGAATGCCCTGCAAAGAAGCCAGCGCCAGATGGAAGAGAATCTCGAGTTGGCAGCAGGTAGTGATCCGGAACTGGCCGAACTGGCTCAAGCCGAAATTCCGGCATTGGAGAAAACCGCAGGGGAGCTGGCGAAGTCAGTCCAATACGCGCTTCTCCCGCCTGAACCGCACGAAGATCGCGATGCCATCGTGGAAATTCGTGCCGGAACTGGGGGAAACGAAGCCGCGCTGTTTGCCGCTGATCTTTATCGGATGTACTGCAAATACGCCGAATCGCATGGGTTCAGGCTCGAGCAGTTGGAAAGCAGCCCGTCTGAGCTTGGCGGCTTCAAGGAAATCATCTTCAAGGTAGGCGGCACGTCGGTGTTTCGAATGCTGCGATACGAAAGCGGCGTTCATCGTGTTCAACGCGTACCGGTCACAGAGGCGCAGGGCCGGATTCATACTTCGACGGCAACTGTCGCTGTTCTTCCGGAAGCCGAAGAAGTCGACATCGAGCTCAAGCCGGAAGATATCCGAATTGAGGTTAGCCGTGCGGGAGGTCCAGGTGGCCAAGGAGTCAACACGACCGATTCAGCGGTTCAGGTTTTGCATATTCCCACTGGGAAAATTGTCAGGTGCCAGGACGGTCGAAGCCAGCAGAAGAACAAAGAGAAAGCCTTGGCGATCCTCCGTTCCCGTTTGCTGGAAGAAAAGCAATTGGAGGAAGCCGAAAAATATTCGGCGCACCGGCGCAATCTTATCGGATCCGGTGGACGAGAAGAAAAAATCCGAACCTACAATTTTCCACAGAATCGCGTTACGGATCACCGCATCGGGCTCACCCTGTACAATCTCGATCTATTCATGGAAGGGCAGTTCGATGAAATGGTTAACGCCCTCCAAGTCAGCGATATGGAACAGCGGCTGAAAGAGGCCGGATTGGAGGCAGAGCCATAGCGAGGCCGCGCCCCGGACCGGCGAGATCTAAAGGATCTCAAGGTCGCGTTGGGAAAAGCGCCGATGAGGGAAAGCGCCTCGCTATAGAATCCTTGAAAAGCGACCCCACCTAATGAATGCTGTGCGGATGCAGGAAAAGCTTGCCTCATCTGCAATCGATTTTGCGTTTCAAGGATTCTAGTGACCGTTCTCGAACTCCTGCAAAGCACCACGGCTTATTTTTCCAAGCGGCAGATCGAGAACCCGCGACTGAACATTGAGCACCTGTTGGCGGATGCTCTTTCCAAGAAGCGTCTCGAACTGTACCTGGAGTTTGATCGCGAAATCCCGGAGCATTTGCTGGAGCCTTTGCGAAACAAGGTTCGAAGGCGAGCCGAAGGCGAACCGCTGCAGCATCTCCTTGGGCACTGGGATTTTTTTGGCAGAACTTTCAAGACCGATCGACGTGCTCTGATTCCGCGAGGGGAAACGGAATTCCTCGTTGAAACCGTGCTCGGCGAAATGAAGCCCGCGATGCTCTCCGGCAGCCGGCTGGTAGACGTCGGTACGGGAACCGGAATTCTTGCGATCACGTTCGCTTTGGAACGGCCGGGTCTCGAGGTAGTCGGTCTGGATATTTCGGAGGATGCGCTCGATTTGGCCCGAGAAAATGCGGCTCGATTGAATGTACGGGTGCCATTTTGGCGCTCCGATTTGCTCGAGGCTGCCGACGGAGCCTTCCATTGGGTAGTCGCAAATCTTCCCTACATCGCGACCGGCGATCTCGCTGACTTGCCAAGGGAAGTGAAGTTTGATCCTGCCATTGCCCTGGATGGAGGCGAAGATGGATTGACGATTATAAAAAGGCTGATTGAATCGATACCGAACAAGCTGGCTCCAAATTCCTTGGTCGCGCTCGAGGTCGGACAAGGGCAGGCGCAGCAGGTTGCGGGTTTTTTGGCTCGCCAAAATTTCCGAGATATTGCCATAAAGAAAGACTACCAGGGGATCGAACGGACCCTGATTGCGCGGTATGGATAAGATTATAATTCACGGGCAACATCCTCTAGCCGGGACCGTCAAAATCAGCGGGTCAAAGAATTCCGCTTTGCCCATTTTAGCGGCGACGCTCTTGACAAAAGATCCATGCGTGGTTCAGCGCGTACCGGACCTGAGCGATGTACATTACATGCTCCAGATTCTAACGCATCTGGGTGCGGACGTCGAAAGAGCGAGCGGCATCGTGACAGTGAAGGCTGAAAAGGTAAATAGCGTTGCTCCATACGAAATCGTGCGGAAGATGCGCGCGTCTATTTGCGTTTTGGGACCTCTTCTGGGTCGCGAACGAGAAGCGACAGTTTCTTTGCCCGGGGGATGCGTGATCGGGGATCGTCCGATTGATCTTCATCTTCGCGGTTTTGAAGCCTTGGGGGCGGCGGTTCGCGTCCATGGCGGCAACGTCAAGGTTCTTGCGCCGTCGTTGCGTGGAGCGAGAGTTTCACTCAGAGGAAAGTTTGGCACCACCGTCCTGGGAACCGGTAATGTCCTCATGGCGGCAGTTCTTGCGGAGGGTGTGACCATTATCGACGATGCGGCCTGCGAACCTGAAGTCGTTGATCTGGCCAGTTTTCTGAACAAGATGGGGGCCAAGGTCGAAGGTGCCGGTTCCTCTCGCATCGTCATAGAAGGGGTTAAGGAATTGCACGGCGCAGAGCACGAGGTGATTCCCGATCGAATTGAGGCCGGCACGTTCTTGGTGGCGGGCGCGATCGCAGGCCGGCAGGTGGTCTTGAATCGAGTCCGCTCGGATCATTTGACCGCTGTGACCGATGCGCTGCGAGGTTGCGGCTATCACATTGCCGAAGAGAACGGTTCACTCACAATTCACCAGAACGGCGCGCCAAGGTCTTTGGATATCAAGACGCAGCCCTATCCTGGGTTTCCGACTGATATGCAGGCCCAGATGTGTGCGCTACTCGCTACGGCAAATGGGGAAAGCTCGGTAACCGAGAGTATTTTTCCGCAGCGCTTCATGCACGTCTCGGAGCTGAAACGGATGGGCGCGGCGATCGAGCTGGACGGCGCGACCGCAAGAATTCGCGGTGTAGAGAGTCTAAGTGGGGCTCCGGTGATGGCAAGCGATCTTCGCGCGTCCGCCGCTCTTGTTCTGGCCGGCTTGTTAGCCGATGGAAGGACCGAAATCAATCGGGTGTACCATATCGATCGCGGTTACGAAATGCTCGACGAGAAGCTGGGAAGCCTGGGCGCGCAAATCGAGCGTGTGAAGGTGTAACTAGGGATGCGTGACGCCTGAGAGGCGGTCGCTTGTCTGTTTTTCCCGGGAAGCCAGAAAACTTCTAAACAACGATGTAGTCAGGACGATTGCTCCACCAATGATCGACCAGCGCGAAGCGTGTTCACCCTTGACGAGAATTACCCAGATTGGATTCAGAATTGGTTCTATGATGCTGATGATCGCTGCGTCGAGAGCACGGATGTGTTTGATCGCCTGCGAGTAAAGCAGGTATGGGATGGCGAGCTGGAGGACGCCAAGCAGAAGGATCCAGATGCCGTTGCGCTCGAGGTTTGCGAAAGGAAACATCCATGGTGAGGCGAAGAGCAGAGTCAGGATATTGCCCAGAAGCAGGATTGACTCTGGCGATTCATTTCGATGCCGGCGCATAAAGACCGTCAGCCATGCAAACGACACTCCGCTCGCCAGTGCGGCAATTACACCGGAGAACCCTTCAAAACTCAGTTGGTCGACGAAGAATAGCGCCACGCCGCAAAGCGCGACGAGAATAAGCAGCCAGTCCAGGGGCTTCGTCCGTTCATGGAGAACCCAGGGACTGATAATCGCGATGTAGATAGGCGCTGTGTATTGAAGAAATATAGCGTTTGCTGCGCTCGTGAGTTTGGTAGCAATAACGAAGAGAACGACCGTACCGGCATAGGCAAGTGCGCCCGGAAGGATTCTCCAGGATATCTTCCTGCCCACACCGGGCATCACCAGACCGATCACGACAATGGCTATCAGGCTTCTTGAACCGGCGATCGCCAATGGCGTCCAATCGATCGATTTGATTAGAACGCCCCCCAGCGACCAAAGAATCGCGGCGGCAAGAAGGAGCAAAACGTGCTTGTTCAAAAGAGGCCTAAACAGCTGTCCCGCTAGCCGCGAAGGGTGCTGAGAAAAGCAGAGGTTTACAACGCGCGGAAGGCGAGAGTCGCGTTGTGACCGCCAAATCCGAACGAATTATTGAGGGCCAAATGCACCTCCTTCTCGCGCGCTACATTCGGAACGTAGTCAAGATCACATTCCGGACCGGGGTTATCCAGGTTAATTGTCGGTGGGACTACACCGTGTTTGATGGAGAGGACACAAACGGCGCTTTCGATTCCCCCGGCACCGCCGAGCAGATGACCGGTCATCGATTTCGTGGAGCTGACCAGAAGCCCGCTCTTGGCGTGATCGCCGGCAAGAAGCTTGATGGCATTCGTTTCGCAAACGTCTCCCACTTGAGTCGACGTCGCGTGTGCGTTGATATAGTCGATCTCCGCTACCTGCGCTTCAGCGTGATTGAGCGCGGACTGCATTGCCCTGGCTACGGTAGTGCCATCCGGCCGGGGAGCGGTCATATGATAAGCGTCGCATGTCAATCCGTAGCCGGCGAGTTCGCAATAGATTTCGGCGCCACGAGCCTTTGCGTGTTCGTATTCCTCCAGAACGAGAATGCCGGCACCCTCTCCCATGACAAATCCGTCCCTGTCGCGGTCAAATGGCCGGGAGGCTCTTTCCGGCTCCTCATTTCGAGTGCTCATGGCTCGCATCGAGCAAAAGCCGGCGATACCCAGGGGACAAACAACTGCTTCGGTTCCTCCCGCAAGAAAGACTTCTCCTTCAGCGCCGCGGATCATGCGCCATGCTTCTCCGATTGAGTTCGCGGCGGTCGCGCAGGCCGTGACGATTGAGAAGTTGGGCCCTTCGAGGTCGTATTCCATGGATATCAATCCACTCGCCATATTGACGATCATCATTGGAACCATGAATGGCGAAACCCGCGAGGCTCCCTTGTTCATCAGCATGGTGTGTTGATCCTCAAGGCTCTTCAGCCCGCCGATGCCGCTTCCCACAAGAACGCCAAAGCGTGAGCGATCGACTTTTTCAAGATCAATTCCACTATCTTGAAGCGCCAGCTTGGCGGCGGCCATGCCTAGCTGTGCAAAGCGGTCCGTTCGACGTACGTCCTTAGGATTTTTGAAGTACAAAGACGGATTGAAATCCGGGACCTCACCGGCAATACGGCAGTCAAAGGTTGAGGGATCGAACTGGGTAATCGTTCTGATCCCGCTCTTGCCGTTCACCAGATTTGCCCAGAACGTCTTCAGGTCGCTTCCGATCGGGGAAACGACTCCAACACCAGTCACAACGACTTTTCGATTGCTCATCGTAATCCGATAGGCCGTTAGTCTGCCTTATGAAGTTAAGCAACAGAAATCTCTGACCGCAAGGAATGGATCAAGAGTTTCTGGACCCCATGCCGACCATTTGCACCTGTTGAAACAGCTTTCCCTCGGTCCGAATCGAGGGGGCAATAATAATTTCAGTCTCCTGAAATTCCCGCACATTTGCAGCGCCAACATTTCCCATGCAGGTTGTTATGGCCCCTACAAGGTTTTGACTCCCATCATCGACATCGGCCGGGCCAAAAAGAATTTGTCGAAGCGGGCCTGTCGTTCCAACTCGAATCCTGGTTCCACGAGGCAGATTCGCGTGAGGTGTGGCCATCCCCCAGTGATATCCTTGGCCCGGCGCCTCCACGGCCTTCGCAAACGCGCTTCCAATCATCACTGCGTCTGCTCCACAAGCGAGGGCCTTGCAAACGTCGCCTCCCTTGCTCATTCCTCCGTCCGTGATAATCGGGACGTAGTGACCGGTCGTTTTGTAGAAATAGTCTCGAGCGGCGGCACAATCGACCGTGGCGGTGACCTGAGGAACGCCCAGGCCAAGGACGCCGCGGGACGTGCAGGCTGCCCCCGGACCTACGCCGACCAGAACACCGGCAACCCCGCAATCGAGAATTTCGAGAGTCACATCATAGCCGACCGTATTGCCGACAATGATCGGGCAATTCATCTGTGCGCAAAAGTCCTTTAAGTCCAGTGACTTATATTCAGTCGAAATGTGTCGAACCGTTGAGACAGTGCTCTGGACCACAAAGACATCCACACCGGCTTCCTGAGCGATACGACCGTATCTTTCCGCCTTTTGAGGGATAGAGCTTACAGCTGCTATCACGCCGGCATCCTTGATCTCTTTGATTCGCGCTGCGATCAGGTCTTCCTGGACGGGTTCCTGGTAAATTTTCTGGAGCAGTGCGGTCACATTTTCCTTATCTGCTTCCAGAACTTTCAATAGAACCTCGGCGGGATTTTTGTACCTGGTTTGCACCCCCTCGAGATTCAATACCGCCAGCCCTCCTAATTTACCCATTTCAATCGCGAAATCGACATCGACAACCCCGTCCATCGCGCTCGCAAGGATCGGAATTGCCAGTTTGAAGAACTCAGCATTTTTCCGCGGCACGCTGAACGTGATATCGACTTCGTTCGGGTTGATGGTCACGCTACCGGGTACTAACGCAATTTCGTCGAAACCATAGGTGGTACGAGCTTTTCGGTTTCGGCCAATGAACATCGCCATAGAATTAAAGTCCTCCAATTCTAAATCTCTCGTTTAAGCTGCCGCAACGAGGACATCGTGCGAGCAACGTGTTAGTCCTGTCTTCAAAAATAGAGGCACAAATGGTGCATTGAATCCGGTAGCGCAAGGTTTCCCTTTCGCGCCGCCGGCGCAACCATTCGTAGACGATCCAGAGGGAAAAGATGGCGCTAAGGAAAACAAAAAGATAGATGAAGACCAAGACCGGCAATTCGACGCGGATCACAGAGGGTTCCCTCCCCAGTGGAGTGTAACGACGCCCCAATCTAGATGGGATCCCTGCTTGAAGCGGAGTTTCCTAATGAAGGACTCAGCGGCTTCATCGAGGGAATTGCTGCCGCTGGATGATCGCAAAAACAGAAAGTCGACTTCTCCCGCCGAGTTGACCCCGATGAAGAAAGAAGCCGGTTCTGCGAGGGTCGAAGCAACTGGCAAGGTTTGAGAAGAAATGACCGGTCGCTCCCGCAGGGTCGACGCGATATCCAGTCGCGAGGAAAACATTTTCGGCGACGCAGTTGCCACAGTCCGGAGCCTCATCGGGATCAGCGTTTCTGCGGAGAAAATCGAGGGAATTCCCTTTGCTGGCGCTTCAGAAGTATCGGACGGCTTCAATTCGGGTGCCATACTCGAAAAGGAGGGCTTGTAGCGAGAAGCCAACTTAGATACTAAACCCGCGTCGAACCGCGGAGCGCTCACCGTTGCCGGGTCATTCACCTCGATCCATTCGAGCATGCTCTTGTCACGCGAACTGGTTGGATCCAGCACCGTAACCTGAGCAGACGGTGGAAGAAGGCTCGTCGTTGGCGGGTAAACCACATGGAACAGGTAGAAACAAAGAACATGACCAAGCAATGAAATTGCAACTAGAAAGGGGAGTCGATGGTCCCATCGCGCTTTTCGCCAATCGAAGATGAAGCGCGCTTCCGGAGGGTTCATTGCTTGTTCGGCGAGGTCGCTAGCACCACCGAATACCCATTCTCCAGACACAGGTTCATGACCTCAACAACCGATCCTTGAGGAGCCAGGCGATCGGCTTGGATGACGATCGATCGTTCCGCACCCCGATCCTGTTCCAGACGACGAGCCAATTCGCTGAGCTGGATCTGTTGATCCCGATAATAAATCATCGGGTAGGGACCAGCAGTAATGCTGACAAGCAAAGGATTTTTTTGCGGCCCGAGTGTGAACTTGGAGAATGGCAGATTGACGCTGATCCCAGGGTGCAGAAGGAAGGTGGAACTGACCAGAAAGAGCAGCAAAAGCAGAAAGACAAGATCCACCAGCGGGATGATAAAGACCAGGAACGGGTTCAGATGAACCGATCGCGTGAGTTTCATCGATGCTCGCCTGCCGCTTTGGAGCTCGGGTCGAATTCAATAATGGATGAGCTTGGCTGACCCTCGCAGAGAATATTGACCACTTCGATCCCGGCTCGCTCCATGTCATGGAGCAAAGCGTTAAGGCGCGCAGAGAGATAAGAGTAGCCTAAGATCGTCGGGATAGAGACAACAAGTCCGGCAGCGGTCGTCAAAAGACTTTGATAGATTCCACCGGACACATCGGCCAGCGTAGCGTAACCATTATTTGCAGATAATTGTACAAACGCCTGAATAAGTCCGGTCACGGTCCCCAGCAATCCAATCAGTGGACAGATATAACCGATTGCGATGAGCATCCCTAGGTTACGTTCCAGGCGAGGAACTTCAAGCTGCCCGGCTTCTTGAACAATTTCGCGAAGCTCCGTTCGTGGGAGGTGATGCCGAATAAGTGCTGCGTGGATCACTCTAGTCACAGGAATAGAAGTGGCTTGGCATTCTACGCGGGCTTCGGCAAGGCTCCTTTTGCGAATCAAATTTGATAAACCCTGAAGAAACTCGCCCACGTCGATCGTCGCGCGATGAAAATAGAGCAGCCTCTCTGCAAAAACAGCCAAAGAAACAACGCTACAAAGCAGTATGAGCCACATCAGCGGCCCCCCCTTTTGCATGTAGTCGATCATCGGAGACTAATAAATGAGCAACGCGCAGGCTGCAAGACCAACCCCGTGCCACAAGAAGACAGAAGACAGAAGACAGAAGAACCCCTCACCCTAACGCGCATCGCTCCTAGCCCGGCGTAGCCGCAACCAAGATTGCCCGGATGATTGAGGATCGTCACGCGTTCCGCCAGCGCCCGGTAGCGTCCGATCTCCGAGCGGACAGGAGTTCCAAGGCCGCCCACCGCAAAACGCGGTCGCCTCGGAGAGGTGACCCTTGTGCGTTCCGACCATCGCAGACCATCGAACTGAGAATCCTCGCGCACTACGTCAAAACCGACAAATAGCAGGACGAACCCTGGAACGAAGCCCACACCCTGTTTCCTTCCAATTTTAATCCAATTTTCCTTCCGAGCCGCTTCCTGAGCGGCTCCATAGCGCGAAAATCTCACGAGCGCTTTGGCTTGTGAGATTTTCGCGCTAACCCCTCGCCGAAGGGTGGAGCTTGCGGTGTTCACTATCAAACTTTCGCAAAAGCAACTGCGTTACTGCATCAAGAGCGGCAAAAACTTTCTCACCGGTTTTTGCCATCGACTCAAAACTCTGCACCCGTCTTTTCCTGTTGTTCAGGAGGTATTCAAGATAGTTCGCCGGAGCGATGTCTTGCAGATCGCGCTTATTGAACTCCAAGACGTACGGAAATTCATCAAGGGATATGCCTTGAGTTCGCAGGTTCTCTTCAAGATTTCGAAAGCTGTGGACATTTTCCTCCATTTTGTCCCATTGCGAATCCGCTACGAAAACTACGCCGTCGACGTTGCGCAACACAAGTTGGCGTGTGGTGTTATAGATCACCTGGCCTGGAACGGTGAAAAGCTGAAACTTTGTTTTGAATCCCTGGAGGATTTCGGCATGCAGCGGCAGTAAATCGAAAAAGAGTGTTCTATCTGCCGATGTAGCCAGTGATACGAGGTCTCCGCGGTAAGCCTGGCCAATGCGGGAGTGTATATAGGTGAGATTCGCGGTCTTTCCGGCCAGGGCTGGGCCGTAATAGACAATCTTAAACTGGATCTCCTGGTTGGCGTAGTTCAGAAGAGGCATTGGATGCGAGGTTAGGGATCGCTATTTCGTATGACTGATCTTGTCCAGTTCTTGCATTACGGCGAGGATCTTCTCCATCACCCCGGGACGAAAAGGCCTGCTATCGTGCATCACGACAAGACAAAGTTCGTTTGACAGAATGATGCTTAGCGGATCTCGATCAAAATGGAGCGTCATACCCTGCAGCGATCGCGTTTCTCCCAGCGTCGATGCCACTTGTTGAAGCAGGCGCGGGAACGCCGATGAGAGCGCTGGCGCGCCTATCGGGTCAACCGACTCTCCCCACAGCTTGGTCCCTTTGGTTGTGGTTAGCAGGCAGGCTCGAAGTCCCGGCAATTCGCTTATTTTCTGCATCGTTTTAGGTAAATCCAGAACCTCGTCAGTCATGAACAAAGCATGCAGCGCAGGCGAATCGAAGGTTGCAGGAAAGTTTACCTCCGGGATTGGGGGAGCAGCTATTTTTGGCGTATCAGATTCTATTGGGTTCGTCTGCTGCCCGACACTCGCAACTCCGCGCATCGTCGCGTCTGTTTCGGGAGCAGACTTGCCACCTGAATCACCCGGCGCCTTCGCTGAGTAGCCCGGTCCGGGTCCGTATCGAATAGCGTCTTCTTCGGCGTGAACCGTGAAAGGCGTTCGAATCGGTTCCAGCGAATAGCCGACCTCATAATCCTCCCTGAGCTTGATTGTATCTGAAGAGAGTTCTCGAAAGACCTCCCGCAATGGAATAGGGATCTCAGCGGTCGATTCTAGAGTTCCAAAAAGATGCCTGAGATCCTCCGGCAACGCCGCGCAAAAGGCCGTTCCTGCCAATGCTACCCGCCCATTTTTCAGCTGGGCTTTAACGAGGTCCAGCGGTAAGTCAATCTCCGTTTCTGGATCCTTAAGGATCGGAGCGGGAAACAGCTCAATCTCCGGTGGAAGATTAGCGAGGATGGGCGCCAGTTTCACCCTGATTTTATCGCTCGCGGCTGCTGTATCGCTTTTCGCCGAGCCTGCCTCTACACTGGCCGCTTTCCCTGTCTCACTTTCCGAAGTCGCACTCGCTCCGGCCGGCTGGGCATTCTCCTGCAGCGCAGCATGTGCGTTAAGCCCATCCTCGATTGGTTGAGTCTTCGGCCGGCCAACTGAAAAAGTAATTGCGATGTCGTCTGCGCTTTCAACCGGATGAGCGAAAATCTCCGGGCAGGAAAGGCTCAAGATCGAGAGGAGAATGGTAGCTTCCTTCGTTTCCTCGTCCGAGACTACGTCCTCCGAGGCGATGTAAATCAAGCGCGCAGGATCGTGTTTTTTCGACGTCAGCAGTTGTTCCGGTATTTTGTCATAAAACTCGCCGATCGGGACTGAAAGCAGGTCGGCGCCGGGGGATTCGTCAATTCCGACTGGAGGGAAGGCGGTGGAGATCATCGGCGCTTTTTCTATCGTCTCCGATCGCCGAAGAGTCGGTGCAGTTTCAGCGTTGCCTGATTTTGATTGATCGGATAACCCCATGATTTTCGCGTGTTGTGGACCTCGGTTCGTTTCCGTGCGATATCACCACTATTAGAATAGCAGCGACACGTACATAGGGAGGACCGAGATTAACCCGCCTTTATAGTACCACGTGCGATCGAAGTAAAAGCTTCGATCTGCCGCCCGATAGACAAGATGTACGATCTTTTTTGCCTGGTTTGCGTCGTAAACGAGGAAGATCAGGTCCCCGTTGGCCTGCTGGTCACAATGATAGACAACTAAACAGTGATTTATAGGCCGGAAGCGTGTGATGTACACGGCCCGAATGTGACCGCTGTCTAATTCGTTATGCAACCACCGCGCAATGCGTGCCTGACTTGACCGCGGGACCGGAAACACGATTCGCCAGTTGCCTAGCCTCCAGTACGACGGCCACCACAGACCAAGGTTTTTCTGTAGCGTCAGCGGGTCACCAGCCGAAAAACTGTCGAGATTCGGATAACCTGGAATGACGATCTTTTCTTTCGGGACCGAGCTCCACGGTGGAATCCGGCAGATTCGGCGGATCAGCCTCTGGTATTCAGCTTCGGAAGCCCGAGGCAAGTCCGGGCGGAATTCAGCAAACTTATTAAATTGCAGGACCGCCCTGCAAAGCTGGAAACAATGGCGCGAATAGTCAGGCACCTTGCCTTTCCTACGCAAGATCCTGATCTCTTGATCACTCGCTACCTTGTAGTCGAAGTACGTCTGATTCGAGAAATGAAAGGTATCGGTTTGAAGATTGAAAACCTGGGCCCGGGCAGTCGAATAGAAAGTAACAAGAGCGCAAAGAAGCGCTAATAGACGGTACACTAGAATCCTAGAAAAGATCCTTGAAAACCAAAACTGGTTGCAGATGAGTCAGGTTTTTTCTGTATCCACACATGAATCATTGGGGTGGTTTAGCTTTTCAAGGATTCTATAGCGAGGCCGCTTCGCTCGCGCCTTGAAAAACGGCCAACTGACCTGCGGCGAAACCGAAGGGATTTAGGAGACGGTGCACTAGCCAGGTCTTTCCCGAACCAGCACCTCCCTGGACTACGATTTGCCGGTTATCACGAAGCATGTCCAGCACCTGATATTCCGCGGTCGTATGCCGGAGCATAATTCTATCCGTCTCTGAAATGAAATGTTTGATAGCCTTGGGAGAAATGTCTTTGGCAAACGCATCGAGGAAGACTGTTCGCTCCTTCGTTGAGATCGTTCGAGGGCGCTTGGCGAACAGACGGTGCCAGGTCATTTCGAAAGCGCTCAGGTCATCGCGATCGACGATCAGGTTGC
>DATMQC010000204.1:0-29258 GCA_035567275.1 Chthoniobacterales bacterium
GAAGAAGGCAATCACGGCGGAAAGGGATCTCCTGCTCACCAGGCGGCGGTTACTGGCGATACGGTTGGCGACCCTTACAAAGACACCGCTGGACCGGCAATTAATCCAATGATCAAAGTGGCCAACATTGTGGCGATCCTGATAGTCCCGATTGTCTTCAAGTGAGCCTAGAATCCTTGAAAAGCAAAACAGGTTCCAGACGAGTCAAATTTTTTGCGTATCCCACATTAATCACCAGGCGGTTTTGCTTTTCAAGGATTCTAAAGACGAATTCTTGAATTCTGGGCTTCTTCACGGCTCGATTTCGCATATATGCTGGTTCCAGCATGAAAGCCCTGCTACTGACCAACGAGTATCCCCCCTACATTTACGGGGGCGCCGGTGTCCATATCGATTACCTGAGTCGTGAATTGGCAAAGATCATGGAAGTTGAGGTTCGGTCCTTTGGTGATCAGGAAACGGATCTGCCGAATTTAAAAGTCCGAGGTTTTGGCGTTAATACGGCGATCTTCAATTGCCCAAAAAATCTGAACTCCGTCTTCGGTGCGATCCGGCGCTGTATTGATTTTAACACGGTTGGCGTCGATGCCGACGTCGTCCACTGTCACACCTGGTATACGCATTTTGGCGCGATTCTAGCCAAGATTAACTACAATATTCCGATGGCCCTGACCGTTCACTCGCTGGAACCGTTGCGTCCGTGGAAACGCGAGCAGCTGGGATACGGTTATGACTGTTCGAGTTGGTTGGAACGCACCGCAATTGAGATGGCCGATGCGGTAATTGCTGTTTCTGAGGAAACCAAGCGGGATGTGCTCCGCCTTTTCAATATCGATGAGAAACACATTCGAATTATTTATAACGGCATCGATCCGGAGGAATACTATCCGCGCAGCTCTCGCGATCACCTGGCGCCCAATGGCATCAATCCGGACCGGCCCTACATTTTATTCGTCGGACGCATCGCTCGACAGAAGGGAATCATTCACTTGGTTAATGCGATTAAATACATGGATCCAGGATTTCAAGTCGTGCTGTGTGCGGGAGCGCCGGATACGCCGGAAATCGCAGAAGAGATGAAGCAAGCGGTCGCGGCGGCGCAGCGAAACCACCGGCCCGGGATCATCTGGATCGAAAAGATGGTGACCAAGGATGTTGTGTACGAACTATACAGTCACGCTGCGGTCTTTTGTTGCCCTTCGATTTACGAGCCGTTCGGAATCATCAATCTCGAAGCAATGGCGTGCGAGACGGCTGTGGTTGCCTCGGCTGTTGGTGGGATTAAGGAAGTCGTTGTTGATGGCGAGACCGGTTACCTGGTGCCGTTGGAACAAATGAAGGAAAGCCCTTTTGAGCCGGTAAATCCCGACAAATTTTCGCGTGATCTGGCTGAAAAAATCAATCAATTGATGGCTGACGAAAGGTTGCGGACCAAGTTCGGGTGGGCTGGCCGGAAGAGGGCGGTCGAGAAGTTCAGTTGGGCGACGATCGCGGCCGAAACGAAAAAGATGTACGAGTCGCTGAAAAGCTAGGTCGGATGGGTTGACCGTTTAGTGTGCCGTCTTGCCCAACCAGCGCTGCTCCCAACGCGACCTTAATGACCTTACATCTCGCCGGTCTGAGGCGCGGCCTCGTTAGTGTCCTGTCCCCGAACAGGACACTAGCGCTATTCAGGAAATGTTCGTTGATCAGATAACGATTCACGCAAAAGGCGGTGACGGTGGGAACGGATGCGTCAGTTTTCGGCGCGAGAAGTTCGTACCAAAGGGTGGACCGGATGGCGGCGACGGGGGGAAGGGCGGCGATGTCATATTGCGAACGGATGTCCACACCGATAACCTTGTGGACTTCTATTATCAGCCATTGCTAAGGGCGAAGCGGGGCGAGCACGGAATGGGGAAAAATATGTACGGAAAAGCCGGTGCTGACTCCTTGTACAAAGTGCCGCCCGGAACGCTGATCTATCGAATTCCAATTCAGATGCTGGATGTGCCGGCCGTCGATGAGCCGGCGGAAAGTCCGCCGGCTAGAGTTGCGATTGCTCCCTCCGATTGCGAATTCGTGACCGATTTATCTTTGGAAGATCAGGAGTTCATCCTTTGTAAAGGAGGAGCTGGAGGCAAAGGGAATACCCACTTCAAGAGTTCTACGAACCGGGCTCCGCGCCAGTTTACGGAGGGGCAACCGGGAGAGGAGGGATATTTTTTGCTCGAACTGCGAAAAATCGCAGACGTCGGGCTCGTTGGCTATCCGAATGCCGGTAAGTCGACGCTGCTTACCAAAATATCCGCAGCGCATCCGAAGGTCGCGTCGTATCCGTTCACAACATTAAACCCAGTTGTTGGGGTAGTTGATTTTGATGGGTATCAGCGGGCTAAGGTTGCGGATATTCCCGGATTAATCGAGGGCGCCCACCGCAATGTCGGACTTGGGCACAACTTTCTCAGACATATCGTGCGCTGCAAGCTGTTGGTTTTCGTGCTGGATATTGCCGGAAGCGAAGGACGAAATCCCATCGAAGACCTCGGTTCGTTGCGTCGAGAACTGGACCTCTACGACCCAACCCTTTCGGAAAGAGGTTGGATTATCGCCGCAAATAAAATCGATCTTCCTGGCGCCGAAGAAAATTTGGGAATGCTCCAGAGCAGATTTGCCGACAAGGTCATCGTTCCGATGGCTGCCGCCGAGGGACGGGGTATCCAGGAGTTCAGAAATGCTTTGCGCCAGTTTCTATTCAATGACCGTGCCAAGTTGCAGTGAAACCTCTCGTAGCCAGCTACTGCACCTATTTCCTGAAGCCTGAGATGCGGCACATCTTCAGGCAACTCACCGCGCTGCGTATCGTAAACACCTTCGTAGTTACTAAATTTCGTGAGAATGCAATCGAGTACCCGTTTCCGGATATTGAAGTATTGGAAAAACCCAGGATCAGCCTGCCAGCAAGAGCATTCTTAAAATATATTTCACGTGCGCCCGCATTGATGTACCGGGGCGAATTTGAGTCATTGCGCGAAGTGCTGCTCCGGCGCGATCCGGACCTGATGCATATCTATTTTGGCAACACCGGTGTGCATTTGCTTCCCCTGATCGAGCGATGGGATCGACCGTGTATCGTTTCGTTTCATGGAATGGATGTTCAACGCCGGGAATCCGAGCGCGGCTATGAAACGCGACTGAGACGGGTTTTGCGCCTTGTTCCGATCATCCTGGTACGGAGCCGTTCCATCGCCGAACGTCTCATCGAGCTGGGGTGCGACCCGGTTAAAATACGTTTGAACCGGACCGGTATTCCTTTGGCAGATTTTCCGTACCTCCCAAGGAGGGTGCCTCTCAAAGGTGCGTGGAACGTTGTTCAAGCATGTCGGCTTGTGCCTAAAAAGGGATTGCCCACAGCGTTGCGCGCGTTTGCCTTATTCGCGCAAAAATTTCCGAATGCGCTCTTTGAAATCGCCGGCGAGGGACCTTTACTAAAGGACTTGCAGCGACTCGTCGGTGAGTTGCGTATTGAGAAAATGGTTCGTTTCGTTGGGTTTCTCAATCAGAAGGAGTTGCGCATGCTGTTTGAAAGGTCGCATTTGTTCCTTCATCCCAGCGAGGTAGCGACCGACTCCAACCAGGAAGGAGTTCCAAATTCCATGCTTGAAGCGATGGCAACCGGATTGCCGGTCATAGCAACGATGCATGGCGGAATTCCCGAAGCGGTGGCGGATGGAATAAGTGGTTTGCTCGTTCCGGAACGGGATCATCTGCGATTGGCGAATGCATTGATTTCGCTGGTTGAGAATCCGGTGCGCTGGTTGGAGACAGGAAAAGCTGCCTCACGAACGGTAACGGAGGAGTTTGCGCAGGCTCGGCAAATTGAGGCTCTGGAGTCCGCCTATTTGGAGGCGATCCGGAGACGGAGCGAAAGAACAGAGCAGCGTGGCGCATAACGCACCGAGGCCCCCCCGTTATTCCAACGACAGCTCGATTTTCTCCTCCGACCTGGGGGTGAGCTGGTTCCCCATAATAAGACGAGCGCAGGTGTTCCAGTGCAACAAAGCATCGTCATTCTTGGCCGGGCGTAGCGCTTCTGCCCTTTCGTACCAGGTCATCGCTTCGCGCAGAAATTCGTAAGCGTCGTGGCCAGCCCCCGGGTGGTCTCGGCGCAGGTACGCTTTCGCCCGGCGCTCGCAGATGATCCCCGCATAGTAAGCGCGCTGGTACTCGTCGCGAAGCCGTGAAAGAACATCCTGGACCTGAGTAGCTCCCACGGCATAGCCTGTGCCAAAACGGTCGGTCAGCGCCAGCAGTAGAGTCACCAGAGCTTGCTGATTCTCCGGATCGATGCGTAAGACATCGTGACAAATGCTTTCTGCTTCTGCAGGTTCGTTGAGTAGGCGATAGCGCAAGGCCTTTTCGAGCGCCGCCGGAATGGCGTCGGCGGAAAGCTGTTTTAGTTCAAACATGATTTTCTCCTTTGAGGTCTTTCGGGCGAAATAGCTTAAGCAATTTCCCCAACGGGTCATAAAACTCATCTACCACGCGTTCCTTCATCGGAATAATCGCGTTATCTGTGATAGTGATGTTCTCGGGGCAGACCTTCGTGCAGCATTTCGTGATGTTGCAGTAACCGATCCCGCCTGCCTCTTTCAATTCTGACAGCCGGTCTTCGGTGTCGAGGGGGTGCATCTCGAGCGCCGCGACAAAGACCAGAAAGCGCGGGCCGACGAATTCTTCGTGCTTATGATGATCTCGCAGAACGTGGCAGACATCTTGGCAAAGGAAACACTCGATGCACTTTCGAAATTCCTGGACACGATCGATATCCGTCTGAGATACGCGCCAAGTACCATCCGGCGCGTCGGGCGCGCGCGGCTTGAACTTCTTGATCTTCTTCTTTACGCGAAAATTCCACGAAACGTCGGTGGCTAAATCGCGTATCAAGGGGAAGGCTCGCAATGGCTCGATTGTGACCGGCTTGTCGAGCGGTAGCGTGTCCAGTCGCGTCATGCACATCAGCTTCGGCATTCCATTGATTTCAGCTGAGCAGGAACCGCATTTGCCCGCTTTGCAATTCCATCGGCAGGCAAGATCATTGGCCTGCTTAGCTTGAATCGCATGAACGGCGTCGAGCACAACCATCCCCTCGGAAATTTCCGTGGCGAATTCGACGAAGTCTCCGCCGCTCGCGTCACCCCGCCAGATTTTGAAAACTGCCGTTTTCATTTCATCTCTGCGATGATCTGTTTCAGGTGCTCTGGCATTTCAGGAATTTGCTCGCGCACCAGGTGCATCGAGCCGTCCGCCGCTTTGCTTAGAACGATATTCATTTTGCCTTGTGCGGCATCTTTGTTTGGAAAATCATCGCGAAAATGTCCGCCACGGCTCTCCTTTCGCTCGATCGCTGCGCGAGCAATGGCTTCGGAGATGGTGAGCAGATGCTTCAAATCAATCGCGGTGTGCCAACCGGGATTATATTCGCGGTGGCCATGGACGCTGATATTTCGCGCGCGTCGCTGAAGTTTATTCAATCCGTCAAGGGCTCGAATCAACTCCTCTTCGCGACGCACAATGCCGACCAGGTTCTGCATGATCTCCTGCAAATCGTGTTGTACCTGGTAGGGGCTTTCGGCGCTTGCGGGCGATTTCAGGGCATTCTCGAACGGCTGCAGCGCGTCACCGGCCGATCTTTCGAGCTCCGCGTCGCTGATCAGGCCGCCGTTGGATTCTCTGCTGAATTTTGCGGCAAATTCTCCCGCCCGTTTGCCAAACACCAGCAGGTCGGACAACGAGTTTCCACCGAGACGGTTTGACCCGTGCAATCCCGCAGCCACTTCGCCGGCTGCGAACAGCCCCGGCACACTGGTCATTTGGGTCTCGGCATCCACCCGCACGCCACCCATGATGTAGTGCGTCGTAGGCCCGACCTCCATCGGCTCCTTGGTGATGTCGAGGTTGGCGAGTTGCATAAATTGATGATACATGCTCGGCAACTTTTTCTTAATATGTTCGACAGCGTTCGGGATCTTATCTTTTATCCACGAAATGTCGAGAAAGACACCACCGTGTGGACTACCGCGACCGGCTTTGACTTCCTCAACGATGCATCGCGCGACGTGATCGCGAGTCAGCAATTCGGGTGGCCGCCGCGCATTTTTATCGCCCTGTGTATAGCGCCATCCTTCTTCCGGATTGTCTGCGGTTTGAGATTTATAGGCCTCTGGAATCCCGGTAAACATGAAGCGCTCACCTTTATTGTTGTGTAAGATGCCGCCTTCGCCGCGCACGCCTTCGGTGACAAGAATTCCCATAACGCTCGGGGGCCAGATCATGCCGGTCGGATGAAACTGTACAAACTCCATGTCGATCAATTCCGCGCCGGCATGGTAGGCGAGTGACTGTCCGTCGCCGGTGTACTCCCAGGAGTTGCTCGTGATTTTGTAGGCGCGCCCAATCCCACCCGTTGCTAGGACTATTGCTTTCGCCTTGAACACTTTGAATCGTCCGCGCTCCCGGTCGTAACCGAACGCTCCGACGACGCAATCACCATCCTTGAGCAGGGTGACAATTGTGTGCTCCATGTGGACTTCAATTCCCTGGTGAATTCCGTGATCCTGGAGGGTGCGGATCAATTCCAAGCCGGTACGATCGCCAACATGAGCGAGTCTCGGATAGCGATGACCGCCGAAATTGCGCTGCAGTATTCTTCCGTCTGCGGTGCGATCGAAGACGGCGCCCCAGCCTTCAAGTTCACGAACCCGTTCCGGTGCTTCCTTGGCGTGCAATTCAGCCATTCGCCAGTTGTTGATGTACTGGCCGCCTCGCATCGTGTCGGCGAAGTGAACTCTCCAATTGTCGCGGTCATCGACGTTCGCTAATGCTGCAGCTATACCCCCTTCAGCCATCACGGTATGCGCCTTACCGAGAAGCGATTTGCAAATCAGTCCAACTCGAACTCCGGCCGCTGAAGCTTCAATAGCCGCACGCAAACCCGCGCCACCAGCTCCAATAACAAGCACGTCGTATTCGAGAGTCTCGTAGTTGCTCACTTGATTTGCAGAAGCGTCAAAAAAACCGGGGTTTACCTGGTCAAGCAGGCTCAGGCGGGTACCGGTTCACCAAATCAACGCCTACAATATCCTCCAATCGTGCCAGAGTCCAATTGAGCAGAGACGCACGTAGAGGTCACTGAATCCGACCCAGAACAGGCTCGTCCATGCCCAGAGCATGTGGCGGCGGTTCAGACAGGTCACGCACGCGTAACTTTTGGCGCAAACAGGAAATTTGGCAATCTCGTCCAAAAAACCGCCTACCAAATGCCGAAGGGAATGACAGCCAAACGTGTAACCGCCCAGCAGTAAGACATTCAACGTCAGTATGATCGTCCCAACGCCGAGACCGAAGTGTTTTGAACCCGAGCTATCGCCGAACCACATTGCTCTCCACGCGTCGTGCGCCAGCACCAGGATGAACAGCATCGCGATATACAGGAAATAGCGATGAATGTTCTGCATGATCAGCGGAAAGGAGGTTTCGCCCGGATATCCCTTTCGCGGTTCGCCGACCGCGCACGCTGGCGGATCAGCCCAAAACGCTTTGTAGTAAGCTCCCCGATAATAGTAACACGTCAGCCGAAAGCCCGCCGGGGCCCATAGAACCAGTAGAGCGGGCGAAAATAGAAGCCATGAGGGCCACCAGGCTGGTTTCGCCCCGAAAATCGCGTGTGGCGAGCCGCCGAATATTTCGGGCGAATAAAACGGTGAGAGATAGTCGGCACCGTTTTGATCGAGCCAGTAATGCGTTCCTTGAAATGCGGCCCAAGTAGAATAGACAATGAAAGTTGAAAGGCCGAGGAACACGAATAACGGCTGCGTCCACCATGCATCACGTCGCATGGTCTCGCCGGCCGCCCGTTGCTTCAACGACACATTTTCGTACGGCATATTGACTGGGGACAGCTGCAACTCTAATTAACGGCGAGGATGCACCTTTTCAAGCTCATTGCGCGGTGCGCCACCTGGCTGAGGCAGATCTCCGGGCTGCCCCTGCCGAGGAGGGCAGCCTCGGAAATGCGACCGACACCTCGTGGTTCGCCACCGTACTCCGAGACTCGTTCTCAATCAGATCCGCATTGGCTCGATGAAGATGAGGGGATGTGGGAGCCTGCGTTACCGAACCCTACGTTAGTGACCAGGCTCAGGAGCCGGATCCATGCGAAAAATTGTCTCGCCCGGCTTCATCAAGTCGAGCTTATCACGCGCTAGCAATTCAGTGTATGCCGGGTCATTTTGCAGCAGCGTAAGTTTTTTACTCTCCTTATTGTACTTCGCGCGCTCTTGCTCCACCTGCTGTTTTAAGGCTTGAAGAGCACTCTGCTGACGCTGCTGTTCCTTGACCAGAGGCAAGAACCAGCAGATCAACAGGATGAACGCAGCGACTATGATTAGAAGATAAACGATTCTGTTCAGAAAAGTACGAATCCAATCATCTCTTGGCTGATCGAAACTCATCGTATGCCGCGCGAGCTGTCGCTCAGCGCATCTTACCTCCATACTGAGCGTTGTCACCAAGTTCTTCCTCGATTCGCAGAAGTTGATTGTATTTTGCGATTCGATCCGTCCGAGACAGCGATCCGGTCTTGATCTGGCCTGCATTGGTGGCTACGGCAATGTCTGCGATCGTCGTGTCCTCTGTTTCGCCCGAACGATGGCTGATCACAGCGGTGTAACGATTTTCTTTCGCTAATTCGATGGCGTCCAGAGTCTCCGTCAGCGATCCGATCTGGTTGACCTTTACCAGAATGGAATTTGCTACGCCCTGCTCTATGCCCTTTCGCAAAAACTTTACATTTGTCACGAATAGATCATCGCCCACCAATTGCGCTTTCGCCCCAAGTGCTTCGGTCAGCTTCTTCCAACCGCTCCAATCGTTTTCCGAACAGCCATCTTCAATTGAGACGATCGGGTATTTCGAACAAAGCTCCCCATAAAACGCGACCAGTTCATCGGCCGACTTTTTTGAGCCATCGGATTTCTTAAAAACGTAGGTCTCCGATGAAGCATCATAGAACTCGCTGGAGGCGGCATCCAGCGCAAAAAAGATCTCTTCGCCTAGCTTGTAGCCTGCTTTCTCGACCGCTTTGGAGATCGTGTCCAAGGTGTCCAGGACACCACTGAGATTTGGCGCGAATCCCCCTTCATCTCCTACCGCCGTTGAAAGTCCTCGGGCCTTCAGAACGCTTTTCAAGGCGTGAAATATTTCGGTACCATATCGAAGCGCTTCGGAGAATGTTGGCGCTCCTTTCGGCATGATCATGAATTCCTGAAAATCGATCGGCGCGTCGGAGTGAGCGCCACCGTTAATGATATTCATCATCGGAACCGGTAGCACCTTTGCGTTAGGGCCGCCCAAATAGCGAAAAAGCGGAAGATCAAGTTGTGCCGCCGCCGCATGCGCCACCGCGAGCGAGGCTCCAAGGATCGCATTGGCGCCGAGCTCTTTCTTATTCGGAGTGCCATCCAGCGCGTTCATCGCGCTATCGATCGATACCTGATCGAGAGCATCCATTCCAACGATTGCATCGGCAATCTTCTCTTCGACATTTTCAACGGCTTTCGTAACTCCCTTGCCAAGATATTTATCTTTTTCCCCGTCTCGCAGCTCCCAGGCTTCATGCTCTCCGGTGCTTGCGCCGCTTGGAACGATTGCGCGACCGACCGCGCCACTGGTTAATTCTACGTCGACCTCCACGGTCGGATTGCCTCGAGAATCGAGGACCTGTCGGGCTCTGACATCAGAGATGATTGTTAGCGACATAACAAACTTTACCCTGAATTGGCCGCGAGCCGCAAGGCTCATGAAAATGTCACCGCAACGAATCAAAATCGTTCAGCTAACCGTCTGCAGAGCGCTTGACTCAGGTGTCGCAAAAGCTTCGATGTTTACGATTTCTACTTGCCGTGCAACCGATTCCGTTGGCAATTCGGCGGATTCGCCGATCCTTTTGCCCAGCAACGCCTGGCCAATCGCCGTTTTATAGGAAACAATGTGCTGTTCAGGGGCGCTGTCCCATGCCCCGAGAATCTTGTACTCTGTGGTCTCGCCCGACAAGCAATCCAGAAGGGTGACCTTGGTTCCTATAGAGACTTGAGAGGTGTCGGCGTTTTCAAAACTAGACCCGCGCGCTCTTTCCAGCATCTGTTCAAGCTCGGCCTTTCGCCGCATCAATACCGTCTGCATTTCTTTCGCAGCCTTATATTCAAAATTTTCGCGCAGATCTCCGTACGAGCGGGCGATACCAATCTCTTTGGTATTCTCCGGAATCCTTTTCGAAATCAAATCATCATACTCTTCTTTTCGTTTTTGGAGGCTGGACCAGGAGACGACCAAAGCTTCAACTTTTTCTTCAGAATCGCCCGTGAGCATTGACTGCAGCTCTGGGTGAACCTTGATCATCCGCGCCATCAGAGACCGTTTGTTCAGCTCTTCAAATGCCGGCGTTAACATCATGCGCCGCATTACGTCACGCGCCTGCGCAGACGGCGTATTGACCATGATATCCGTCACGAGATCCTTATCGTCGATGAGCAAATCATGCAGCTTTGATCCGCGCCGGTTTTCCTTAAACTGATCTCGTTCGAGAGCGCCCAAGATGGAAGTCATCAATTCAAAATCGAGCAAATCTCCGAAAACCCCGGCGCCGCGCTCTTTGCACAGCCAATAAAGAGCGTCCGACGAAATGGAGTGTTCCTTGATTGCTCGGCTCAGGGACTGTCGAAGTTCTTCGGTTGCTCCGCGTTCCACAAGAATCTTGGCAATCTCCGCAACAATTCGAAAACCTGCGCTCTGTAAAATAGTCAAATGGCGTGCAACCCAGTCAGCCGGGAATGCCTGAGGGAACTCCGCCAGCACGCGTCTCTGCTTATTCGAAGACACCTGGGAGACGATTTCTCCGAGCCTGTGTTCGTGTTCCTTCAGCAAATCGGAAAGAGAAAGTGAACCTCCCTTAAGATGGGGAATTCGCGCGCAAAGTTCGTCGCGGGAAATGATGAGTTCAAGAGCCTGGGCCGGATTCAACCGGAGGTTGCGCGCGGCGATCTCTTCAATTTGAGTGACCACCGTTTGCAACTCCGCGTCTTTTCCAATCTCGCTGTCGAGATTCTTCAGGATTTGATCAAGAAGATTTAGCTGCTCTTTCAAGCCGCGGGCCTTTTGAAAAGATTGGACGAGCTCGTCCACAAAGGAGATAGACCTGTCCCGCATCGTGATCGATTCAGACTTCTTTGCCGGAATGGTAAAACGGCCGTCTTTACGCAAAGTTTTTTTTGCGCTGTCCCACCATTTCTTGAATTCTCCTTCCGGCACGATATCCGGCGAGAGCGCCCGCTGAAGCTGATCCTGGGTCGCCTTACCCCCAAAGCTCTCAAGCACGAGTTCTATAAGTTTCGGAATTTCTTTCTCTGCCAGCGCGCGCAGAGCATCGGGTTCGTTGACCCGGCGGACGAAAATGTGTTGATCGGCCAGCGGTTGAAGCGTTTCGGCCGCATACCGCAACTGCATCGAATGATTCTTTTTGGAATGAAAATCAACGACGATCTGATTCAGAAAGAGGCTCCAACTGTTGACCTTGCCAAATCCCCAGCTTTTGTGCAGGCAAAACGTGTTCGGCTTCAGCTTATCTAGCGCTCCAGCAGCTTTAGCGTCGAGTTTGCCTGCGTCGACCATTGCTTGCAAATCAGCATCCATAGGGCGGGAAGAACATAGGGAAGAGCGAAAGCGGCGCCAATAAAAAATCGGGGTGTTTGTTTCGCATCGGGCAAGGATTACTGTGCGGATACAAAAAAAACTTGACTCATCTGCAACCAGTTTTGCTTTTCAAGGATTCTAGTGTGCCGTCTCCAAAGCTCCTCTGCGCCTTGACGCTCACATGGGCGAGGGGTACGATTGGTTGCTTTGAGAACTGAAAATCTCGTCCCTGGATGGCACGGCACCAGCGTTCGAATGTTTGCGACGCTTTTTGCCGTCGTGTCTTGTTTGTCAGGTCTGGACCTAAGTGCCAGAGCTGATCCAATTTCTGAGCTCAGGTCTGTCTCGGTTTTTAAAAACGCAGACCTTACTAAACTCGCCAACGGCGATGTACTCGCTTCAAAAGGAGCTGCGATGGGTTACTCCCGCGGTTTATCGATCGAAAGTGCTTACGTCGTCAAGGCTCCGGTTAGAACAACCGTTGCGCTGCAACAGCGATTTGATCCGACGCGGCACCCCGAACTAAAGGTCTACGCGCAGTTTGACCTTTCCGGCAGAGGAAGCCCAAGCGATTTTCAAAATCTTGCGTCGGTCCGATCTAATCCATCGGTCAAAGCTTTCGTCGATGCGACGTTGAAGCTGCCTGGCGACGCCGCGAAACTTCAGCTCAGTAACGCCGAGGTAAAAATGTTTGTGCCCGGTGGTGGCGGCGATGGCGCGATGCCTTCCTCGGTTGTAGCGTTTTGGAGCAAAGTGCTCGCCGGACGCGCTCAAAGCTTTGCGTCGGGCGGGTTGGCTGCAGAAGCGCCTTATGAAACGACAGGCTCGCCTGTGCGAGTCGAAAACGAGGTTGCCAGTTTGATCAGAGAAAGCGGGAGTGCTCGATCGCATTTCAGTTCGCTGATTTCTTCCACTCCACTTGGGGGCGGACGCGGGTCTTCGCCTTCCTCTCAATCCTGGCAATTATTTGACGCTGACGGTAGCGCAGCAGTGGGTTTGTCGGCCAGCTACGGGAAACCCGCCGGAGACGGCTGGCAAGCAGCAGATCTCCAATATTATTCGAGTGGTGCGGTTTATGCCTATATTACCCTTTATCAACTCTGGCCTGTCAAGGTTGGCAATCAAGACGCTACACTCATCTGGCGAGTCGATCTGACTTCTGCGTCAGAACTTGGTGATTTGCGGGGCGTCGAAAGGCTCGGGTCCGGCGCGGCCCTGATGCGGGTGATTCAGAGGAACGTTAAGGCGTTCCTGAGAGATGCTTCAGGCTAGTGTGCCGTCTCGCATATAATGGTGATGTCGCCGCAGATGAGTCAAGTTTTACCGCATCCGCCCATTATTTTTAGGTGGTTTTGCTTTTCAAGGATTCTGTAGAGCGTTAGGCTTTGCGAATGACGGTCAAACTCCCATGAATGCGGGCTTCGGTGCAGTTGCAGCAGCACGATTTTTCTGCCTTCCTGATTTGGAAATTGTCGAAGAACCTGAGTGTCGATATTGAAGGAGGCTGTTCCCTATCGGCGATTCTATTATCCGCGAGCAGACGATTTCAAAGTGTTGTCTGAGGATGTTGTACCGTTCGGAAGCATTGGAATAACAGCAAAGTTTTGACGTGCCAATGCAATTTGCGGTATCGATCTGCAGAAGATTAGCAAACGGTAGGGATCTCTGCAAAATTCCATGTCTGAGTCGCTCATCGTCCTCAACAATCTCTCGAAGAAATTCGGGAAGAAGGTTGCCGCCGATAGAATCTCGATGGCGATCCGAGCTGGCGAGATCTTCGGCTTTCTCGGTGCAAATGGCGCCGGAAAGACGACTACAATCCGGATGCTTTGCGGCCTGACGAAGCCCACGTTCGGGAAAGGCACGATCGGCGGCCGTGATGTTTGGAGAGAGCGATTCGCCATTCGATCGCAGTTTGGTTACGTACCTCAGAGATTCAGCCTTTATCCGGATTTGACGGTCAATGAAAATTTACGTTTCTTTTGCGGGGCGTATAAGGTTCCGCGGTCGAAGGTAAAAGATCGAATCGCAAAGGTGCTTTGCGATATGGATCTGGAGTTGCGCGGAACCGAACGAGCAGGAAGTTTGTCTGGCGGCTACAAACAATTGCTCGCCGTGGCTTGTGCTTTAACGCATGAACCGGCGCTGCTGTTTTTGGATGAACCAACGGCAGGGCTGGATCCGATGCACCGGCAGCAAATTTGGGATCTGCTCTATGAGCTTAGCCAGAATCGTACTACGATTTTCGTCACAACACACTACATGGACGAAGCCGAGCGATGCACGGACGTCGGCTTTGTCGACCAGGGCCGGTTGATCGCAAAAGGATCTCCGCGCGCTCTCAAAGAAAGTCTCACCGGCCATCTCCTGGAAGTCCAGATCGAACCGGCTATGCCGGCGCTCTTTCAGCTAAGAAAATTGCCTGGGATCTACGGAGTCGATCTTCGTAGTGGAAATCTGCGTCTCCACGCCGAAGATCCATACGCATTGCTGCGGGAGTGGCAGAGTCATTGGCCATTTCCGGGTCTCAAATTTTTCGGCTTCAACTGGGTGGAACCGGACATGGAGGATGTTTTCCGTGCCTATTCTCAGGGGTATCATCAAACGGATTCTCTCACAGAAGAAACAGTGGGAGCGGGGTTCGGTCGATGATTTCGTGGAGTGCCATCCTCACGATCGCCTATAAGGAATTCATTCATGTTTGGAGGGACAGACGTGTAATGTTCCTTTTGGTTGTTCTCCCTCCATTCTTTACCTTTCTCTTCGGGCACGCCTTCGAAGGAACGTCACTTCGCGATGTTCCGGCGATGTACTTCGATGCTGACAACAGCAAGGAGAGCCGGGAGTTTCTGGATCGAGTTAAAGCGAAAGATACCTTCTTATGGAAGGCATGGCGCGGAGATCCGAAGGGTCAAATTGATCTGTTCCGCGCGGGGGTCCAGGCAGCAATTGTCATCCCGGAGGGTTGGGGCGACGGACTGCGCAACGGTGAACCGCTCCCTATCCGGTTGGTCTTGGACGGAACGGATACAAACACCGCTCCTTCCGTCCAGGGCGTTCTCCAGGAGGTTCTTGGCGATTATCAAAGTTCGCGGAGAGACAATCTTATCGAAAATCTGCCGGACGAAATTATCGACCTTGGAAAGAATCTTCCGCTGGAAATTCGCCACGAATTCAGCTCGATGATGACTCCCTGGGAAGTCAAAGCTGAAACACTCTACAATCCGAAATTGTTATTTATTGACTACGTTGTGCCGGGGATCGTCGGACTGATTCTGCAACTTTTGACCGTAACTCTGATTGCCAGTGCCATCACACGGGAACGTGAAGTCGGCACGTTATCACAGCTCCTGGTAACTCCCTTGCGCCATTCGGAAGTTGTGATCGGTAAAGTGCTGCCTTATCTGGTCATTTCGATGTTTCTCATCGCCAGCACAATCGCGGTCGGTAATCTGCATTTTGGAGTGAAGTTTCATGAACCCGTGCTCCTTACGATTACCTGCTTTCTATTTCTTCTTTTTTCGCTCGGCCTCGGATTGCTGATTTCGGCCTTTTCACGTACTCAAACCCAAGCAATCCAGATTTCGGTTTTCTTTCTTTTGCCCGTATTCCTCTTGTCCGGTGCTTTTGCGCCTCTGGAACAGCTCCCGCGCGCCGTCCGAATCTGTTCTGAGCTGTTTCCGCTAACGCACTTTTGCCGCGCATTTCGCAGCGTGAATCTCTACAACGCCGACGTGGGTTATATCGCTGGCGATCTGCTTTTTCTTGCAATCGGGTCAGTGCTTACCTGTGCCGGGGCTGCCTATCTTTTGCGCGGCATCGAGGACTAAGCGAGGCCGCCTAACCCGATCGGCGCTGCTCCCAACGCTACTTTGAGATCCTTACATCTCGTTGGTCTGAAGCGCGCTCTCGTTAGATATTCGCAGAAACTCATGCCCGTAATTCCTGGTTGTTCGTTCCGTCAAGTATAAGAAACTTTTCGTGGTGATAGGTAGGATCCGATCGAAAAGTTAATCGTCCCTCGTATTTGCGCTCGATTTCGACCAGCAGTTCTTCATCTTCCGTCTTAAGCCGATTCAAGACCTCCGGGTTTACAATGACTCGAACGTCGTGCACATCAGGATGCTGGCGCATCAAACTATGAAGTGCGCGCTGAATCTCCACGCTCATCGTCATCGGGCTTTTCACGACAGCTCGTCCGCTGCAGTAGGGACAGGTAACGAACATTGATCCGGTCAGGCTTTCCTGTGCCCGCTGGCGCGTCATTTCCATGAGTCCAAGTGGCGAAATTGCCAGAACGTGTGTCTTCGCCTTGTCTCTTTTCAAACGTTCCTTCATCCGGTTATAAACCAATTGCTGGTCCTTCCGGTTCTTCATATCGATGAAATCGCTGATGATAAGCCCCCCGATGTTACGAAGGCGGAGTTGGCGAGCGATTTCATCCGCCGCTTCAAGGTTTGTCTGGAGAATTGTCTTCTCGACGTCTCGGGCTCCCTTGTTACGTCCTGTGTTAACGTCGATTGCAATGAGCGCCTCGGTCTCGTCGATAACGATGTAACCGCCGCATCGCAGCCATACCTGGCGATGAAATGCGTCATCGATTTGCTTCTGGACGTTGAATTTGTCAAAAATCGGGGCCGACTCGTTGTAGAAAAAGATCCGTTTCTTCGACCGCTTTGAAATTTGGCCGACGAGATTCTGCATTCGATCGACCGCTGCCTCGTCGTCGCAGTAGACGACATTGATGTCTTCCGTAAGAAAGTCGCGCACGGTTCTGTCGACGAGATCCGGTTCTTGAAACAGAACCGTCGCCGCGGGCTTGGTCTTGAATGCTTCTTCAATCTGGCGCCACTGCTCAATCAACAAACCGAGGTCCCGCACAAAATAACGTGCTCGTTGTGCTTCGCCGATGGTTCGGATGATGACGCCCATCCCTTCCGGGATATCAAGCCGTTGCAATATCGTGCGAAGCCGTTCGCGCTCTTTGGGATCTTCGATCTTGCGCGAGATGCCGCTCTGATCATTGTGCGGCATCAGAACAAGATAACGTCCCGCGAGGCTGATGTTGGTCGTGATTCGCGGCCCTTTGTTGCTGATGGGTCCCTTGGTTACTTGCACCATCACTTCAGAACCAACGGGGTAAATCTCCGGCACATCCTTCGCGGTGATCTTCTTTTTCGATTTGCGTTCGCTCGCGCGATTGACCTCTTCCACGCCGCTGTCCAAACCGGGCAGCGCATCCCAGAAATGAAGGAACGCATTCTTTTCAAAGCCGATGTCAACGAACATGGCTTTCAATCCATGTTCGATATTCTTTACTTTGCCCTTGAAAATGCTGCCGACGATATTCCGGTCGGTGTCTCTTTCGATATTGTATTCTTCCAGTATGCCGTCCTCGAGCAGGGCGACGCGCCGCTCGAGCTTTTCACAACTGATTACGAGATGGTTACCGGTCTTTCGATTTGATAGGCCGAGAAATTGTTTAACTTTGTCAAGCATGATGAATTTGGAGAAAACGAACCAACGTTTTAGAAAAATAGAAAGCGATGCTTTTTCTGCGGTTGCTGCGCTGGCTGCTGCCCCTGGGATTCATCCTTTGGCTTTCTCCTGAAAAAATCGAAAAAGCTGTGCCGTTTCTCTGGGGTTGGCTCAGCCCGCGAAGCAGCGCGGTGATTGTCTGTGTCTGGACGGATGTCTGGCTCGGCCACTGAACCGCGATCCCTCCTGGAATGCTTCTTCTCTTCGTCTGCTGAGGGGCGGTCTTTCGTATCCGACGTTTCGTCATCTGTCGACGCAAATTGTGCAGGTATGGTGCTGTTCTTGAAGTCTACGCGATCCACTTCCTTAAAGTTGCCGACTGCGGCGTCCATGGGTTTGATCTGCGGATCGTAGCCGCGCTCGAGAGCGAGACATTCCTCAATTATTTTCGCTGCGATCGGCGCTGCAACTTCACCTCCGGCTTTACCGCCTTGAACAAGAACAGCCAAGGCGAGCTTAGGATGCTCATACGGCGCAAATGCAATAAACCAGGCATTATCGTCCTTTTTTCCCTCCGTCCACGCCTGTGCCGTACCCGTCTTGCCCGCTACAGTCACTCCGGGAACTTTGGCGCGAGTTCCAGTGCCCGAATCGTTAACGACGCGCCACATCCCCTTGCGAACAATCTCAACCTGGTCGGACGAAAGCTTGTTCGCCTTTGTGAGATCGCCTCTGATTTTCTCAGGTCGTCTTACCGCCATGCCGTCACTTTCCTGAATCTGGTAGACTAAACTTGGCTGATAGGATATGCCGCCATTTGCCACTGTCGCGGCGATCATCGCCATTTGAAGCGGAGTTGTAAGGACGTATCCCTGGCCGATGGAGGTATTCGCTGTCTGACCCTGACTCCATCTTTGGTTGTGGTTTGATTTCAGCCACTCCGGAGAAGGAAGAATACCGGGCGCTTCATTCGTCAGCTCGATGCCAGAAACTTCGCCGAGCCCGAGCGTCTTTCCGACAGCATCGATTGCATCAATTCCGGCAGCGTTCCCGTATTGATAAAAGAATGCGTCGCACGAGTTCTTGATCGCCTCGGTAAGAGTTTGCGGACCATGAGACCCGCCATGCTCTGCCTGGATCCAGCAGCGCATATAAGTATTTCCATAGGTTACCCCGCCGTTGCAGGTAAATACAGACTTGGCCAGCCCTCTCGTTATCCCGGCCAGCGCTGTCGTGATCTTGTAACTTGAGCCGGGCGCGAATGCGCTGATCGCGCGGTTCGTTAACGGGTCGGCATCCGCGTCCTTTAGTTCGGCCCAATCCCGCGCGGAAATTGCCGGAATGAATTTGTTCGGGTCGTACGAAGGGACCGACGCCATTGCAAGAATCTGCCCCGTATTCGGGTCGACTACGACCGCAGCCGCGCGCCCTACCGATCTCAATGCTCTCTCAGTTATGTATTCCATGCGAGCGTCAATCGTCAGATAGACGTTCGCACCCGGCTTTGGCTGGATTACCTCCTTCTCACCCTCGAGCCTGTTCTTTGCGTTCTTCTTCAGTATCCGCTTCCCGGGTTTTCCACGGAGCGCGTCATCCAGATACAATTCGATATTGGTTTTGCCCTGAATGTCAGGTTCGTAAAAATTGAAATCCTTGATGTCCGGAAGCTGGTTAATATCCTTCGCGCTGCCCACGTAACCTAGTAAATGAGCCCCAAGAGCGTTATACAGATATTTGCGCACCGGTCTAACGTTCACCTGGACGCCCGGCAAACCGAGATCTTTTTCAGCAAACTTCGAGAATGTGGCAAAGTCGAGGTCTTCCCGGTAAGCAAAAGGCACCAAAGTATTGTTCCTGAAGTGCGTCCGCAATCGCTGAGAATTGTACGGTTCGGCGACCTTAAGCTCCTCCAGGCGAGGGATGATCGTCTTATCGACGATTTGCACAATATCAGCTTCTTTCCGGTCATGAAGCATCCCATTGGAATCCTTTGCCCGAAACTCCACCATGGGCGGCTGGCCGTACTGTTTCTTGTATCCGCTCACGAGGTCGGGGAGATAAAAGTCCACTTCGTAACTTGGACGATTTGTTGCCAGGGGAATTCCATTTCGGTCTCGGATTTCCCCCCGAACCGAAGGAATGCGGACGGTGACCTCCGAGCTCCCCTGAATGCGTCCGCGATAATAGTCGACCATCTTTACTTGAACAAACCAGAGACGAACAGCGATGGCTGCAAGAGCGACAAGAACAAGCGCGGCCAGAAACAATATCCTGAAATCGAGTACAGACGATTTTTTGGGTCGAGCCATAGATCTCTAACTCATCTCGCCAGAGGTAAGCCTGGACGGTACCCCAGCGCGTGTGACAATGGCGTTAAAATAAAGAAGACGCACGGCGCAATCAAAAGAGAAATCAACCCGGGACCCACGATCCGCCATACGATAACATGGCTAAAAAAAATTTCCCTGCGTTCAAAGCTCAACATAGCGTATTGGGCCAACAAAATAAACGGGGTTAAAAGCGCACCGGTCTCCGCAAGCAAACAGTGGGTTTCCCAGCGATGGCGGAGAAACAATGGTCTGAGACCATGCATGACCAATCCAGGTACGAGATAAATCAGAATCGAAATTCCGGTGGGGAAATCGGAATGCGATCTCGACTGCGGGATGGTAAGAAGGTCGTTGAATATTCCGGCAAAGCATGTCAGAGCGAGCATCAGCGGAAAAGGCAGAGAGACGCATCCATAAAAATAAACGGCAGGAACAAAAAGTATTGCTGCTCCGTGCAGCAATAGAACCGGAGGCAGAAATAGTTGAAAAACGAACGAGCCAAAAATCAAGAGAAGGAGCGCTAAGAAAAACAAGATCATTTTTGTCCCGCGACCACAAACACATCTTGAACCGACGCGAGATCAACCGCTGGGGTTACCGACGCGACTCCCTCAAGTTCTTTCACAAAGAAGTCTTTGATTGAACCCACCACCAGTCCCGAAGGAAAAACGCCGCCCGAGCCCGCTGTCAGAACTTTCATCCCCGGTTTGAGATTCGCTGTCTTACTCAGAAAACGAATCTTTAAATCGGGCACATAGTTTGAAGAGGCCCGCGTCCCACTGACGATTCCTTGTTCCTGCGTCCCCTCAATCGAAACGGACACTCGCAAGCTTTCGTCAGAAATCAGTAGAACAACTGCTACATCTTTCGCCACGGTTGTGATCTTTCCGAACACCCCATCCTCGGTCACCACCGCCATATCTGTTGCGATGCCGTTCTTGGTTCCACGATCGATGGTGCAGAAGTTCCACCAGGTTGCGCTTTCGCGCGAAAGGATGTGCGCGGGTAAAAGTTTGAACGCCGACTGTTCGCGGAAGCCAAGCGCGCGATTGAGTCGATTCACTTCGCTTTCCAAGTTTTTCAAAAGAGAGTTGCTAGCGCGCAGCTGTTCATTGTCGAGTTTCAATTTCTGGTTTTCCCGCTCCAATTCGTCAAGGCGCTTCAGGCCGCCCCCAACACCGCCGAGTTCTTGTTGCACCGATGCTCCTGTCCTCAGAACAGGGGAGATCAATTGGAAGAGCGCACCCTGCAGCTGGTGCTTCGCTTGTTGAGGTAACAGCAAGATTAGCACGACAAAAATTCCGAAGGCCCCCACGGCTGCTATGGTGATGCCCTTCATGAGAGCCGCGATGCGAGCAGGCTTACTCAGCGAGTCGGCCTGTCCGTGGAGGCAACTTGTCGCAGGAATTTGAGTTCACTCAACGCTCTTCCAGTGCCTTCGGCGACCGCGCTGAGAGGATCTTCGGCGATGTGGACAGGCAGGCCGGTTTCTTCCTGCAGAAGCCTGTCCAGGCCTCGCAGCAACGCTCCACCCCCCGCCAGCACCAATCCACGATCCACGAGGTCCGCAGACAGTTCAGGGGGACAACGCTCCAAGGTCACACGAACTGATTCAACAATGGTCGCGATCGGCTCCAGCAGCGCCTCCCTTACCTCCTGGGAAGTGATTGCCAGCGTCTTTGGGAGACCCGCCACCAAATCGCGACCCTTTACCTCCATACTCGTCTCTTTATCCATCGGGTAAGCGCTGCCGATTTTTATTTTGATTTCCTCTGCCGTACGCTCTCCAATCATGAGGTTGTAAGCTCGCTTCATGTATCCGGCGATGGCATCGTCAAGTTCGTCGCCGGCCACCCGGACACTACGGCTGAACACAATGCCGGAAAGCGAAATTAAGGCCACCTCCGTCGTTCCGCCGCCGATATCGACGATCATGTTGCCGGCTGCGTCCTGCACGGGCAATCCCACGCCGATCGCAGCGGCCATCGGTTCCTCGATCAGATAGACCTCGCGCGCTCCGGCATGCGCAGCGGACTCTTTGACCGCCCGCTTTTCTACCTCAGTGATTCCAGAAGGCACCGCTATGACAACTCGCGGCCGCACCCATTTGCGATTGTGTACCTTGCTAATGAAATGCCGGAGCATCGACTCAGTCATTTCAAAGTCGGCGATAACCCCGTCCTTCAAGGGTCGCACAGCCACAATATTGCCGGGTGTCCGCCCCAGCATTCGTTTCGCTTCGTCGCCAACGGCTAACACCTGGCTTGTGCCGGATCGCACCGCAACCACCGATGGCTCACGGAGCACGATTCCCTGATCCTTGACGTATACGAGAGTGTTCGCTGTGCCTAAATCAATTCCAATGTCGTTTGAAAAGAGTCCGAGGAGGCCGTTAAACATTAAAAATCTGCCTGTTTCTTGCTTAGGTTTACTTCAGTCCCGGTTTGCCGGCGTGATCTCCCGTTCGACGCCAATATGCTTGAGCTCGATGGCCGTTCACCTACCGACAGCCAGCCTTATCTAGGTATGGGGACCATAGTCGTCAAGGAAACAATCTGCGTAACGGCGAGGGCACAAAGACATTTCCGCCACAGGGACACGATGTCGCGGAGGAAGAAGATTCCACCACGGAGACACGGAGAGCACCAAGATCTGCAGGGGAGGGGGAGGTTGGTTGGAGCGGTCGTCCGCGTTTTTGCCCGTTTCGAAATTCGGCGTCGGTTCGTGGCAGTTGCTTGAGGATGGATGTATTTGCAACGCGAAGAGCCTGGCGACGCCCGAACCGGCCTGGGAGCGTAACCTCAGGTACCCCCAAAGAAACCTTCGTGCTCTCCGTGCCTCGGTGGTGAATTTCTTCAGCAAGAAGTAGGAATTTTCTGCGCAATCTTAACGGCATGCGGAATAGCTCCCGCGACAAAGCCCAGGCACTCAACCGCACCTTGCGGTTTCCCCGGGAGAGCCACCACAAGAGAGCTGTCAACCACGGCCCCGAGGCACCGGGACAAGATCGCGTTTGCAGTAAGTTTCATCGACTCCGCGCGCATGACCTCACCGAATCCAGGCAGCTCGATCCTCATGATCGCGCGTATGGCTTCCGGCGTTATGTCCCGCTCAGCCGCACCCGTGCCCCCCGTCGTCAGGATAAGCCCGCATCCTTGTCTCGAAAATGAACGAATCGATTCCTGAATACGGGTGCTCTCGTCGGGTACAACAGCTTCCGCAAGAACCTGCCAGCCGTACTTCGTTGCCGCCTCCTTGACAGCAGGTCCGCCCAGATCGTCATATTCTCCCTGGGATGCGCGATCGGAAATGGTGATTATACCGACAACGATGGGATTCATAGAGGTTCTTTCGTTTTTGAGATTAAATGCAAGCCCGATATCGACATCTCTTTATCGATTGCTTTGCACATGTCGTAAATCGTAAGGGCCGCGATGCTCGCTCCCGTAAGAGCTTCCATTTCAACGCCCGTCTGTGCCGATGTCGCGACCTGGCACCTGACTCGGATGCAGTCGTTACCAGTTTGGAAGTCGACTTCAACATGCTGCACAGGAAGCGAGTGACAGAGAGGGATCAATTCATCCGTGCGCTTGACCGCCTGGATCGCCGCGATCCGCGCCGTCGCCAGGACGTTGCCTTTTGCAATCTGGTTTGCCCCAATCCGGGAGATGGTTTCCGGCTGAAGCGTTATTGTTGCTTCAGCCGAGGCGGCGCGTTTTGAGACCGGTTTACCGGAGACGTCGACCATTTTTGCGGATCCATCCTCCGCAAGGTGGGATAACAGATCACCCATCCGCTATCCTCCGATCGCGACCATTCGTCGTCCGGGCACGTAATTGTTGCGGAAATCGTGCTGCTGGGGCTTTCGCTCCACGACGTCGCGGAAAAAGTGCTTCAGCTCTTCATCGCTGGCTCCCTGGCGCAAAGGGGTTTTGATGTCGAACTCGAGGTGGCTGCCAAGGCATGGACGCAATTTACCGTCACATGTGAGCCGAAGTTTATTGCAGCTCTCACAGAAATGCAGATTGGTCATTGCTCCGATGAACCCAACCCGCTGCCTCGATTCCTTGAAACAGAAATACGATGCGGGGCCATTGGTTCTGAATTCGGGCTCCGGAATTAGCGGCCCGAACTCCCCTTCCAGGCGTCTCTTTGCTTCCGCGATGGGCAAAAAATTCTCGTCGGTGAGAACGTCTGTCAAGGTTACCGGCATCAATTCGATAAAGCGCAGCAATAAGTTTTCAGCAGCAGCAAAACGCACCAGATCCGCAAGATCTTCCTCGTTCCGGCCGCGCATCAAAACCGTGTTAAGCTTGATCAGAGCAAATCCGGCTGCTTTCGCCGCCGCGATCCCATCGAGCGTTTGCGACAAAAGGTCACGCCCGGTGATCGCCCGGTAGAGCTCCCGGTTCAGGGTGTCGAGCGAGATATTCGCGGTACGAACACCAGATCGCACAAGGGATTTTGCGACCGTCTCGCCAGTCCCGACCGCCTTGCTAAGGAGGGAACCGTTGGTTGATACACCGATGTCGGTAATTTTCGGGAGTTCGCCGAGCTGCTGAAACAACGTCAAAACGTCTCGTCGAACGAGAGGTTCGCCACCAGTGACCCGAATCTTTCTGACGCCCAATTCCGACGCAACCCGGACGAGTCGAGTGATTTCGTCATAGTCGAGTACCTCGGCGCGAGGCAACCATTCCTGGAGTTCCTGCGGCATGCAGTAGAGACAACGTTCGTTGCAGCGATCCGTGATGGAGACTCTCAGGTAACTGATCTGATGGCCGAACCGGTCCTCCATTAGGTAAGACTATCCACTGTGGCTATTTCTGCAACCAGCGAAGCGGTTTAATCGAGCGGGATAGCGAGCGAGACGGCGCACTAGAAGATTGAACCCAATGCTTTAGCGCTTAGATTGCGACCGGAGTCCTTTATGAATTGTGCACGTCGCCTGGGATTGGGAGCATTTTCGTGTGCTCTCTGCTATGAGATTCTATATTAGGCGCGTTCTTCGAGGGCGACCGATGCACCGTTGGGAATACATTCACTGAGCGCGCACTGACAGGCGTTATTGATAGAATTCAGAAGACAGAATTCAGAATACCGGCGAACGGCGACCCCCTGAACCCCGAACTCCAAACCCCGAACCCCGACTTCCTATGGCTTACCGTTCATTTTTCCATTTCATCGAAGAACTGGAGCGGGCGAATGAGCTCGTTCGTATCACTGAGCCGGTCGCCACTGAATTGGAAATCACTGAACTGGCCGATCGCCAGATGAAATCTCCCGGTGGCGGGAAAGCCCTTCTTTTCGAGAAGCCGACGATCGACGGCCGGGTGTCACGGTTTCCGTTAGCCATTAACACGATGGGTTCCGAACGGCGGATGGCTCGTGCAATCGGGGTCGAGTCGATCGACGAAATAACCCATCAAATGCAGCTCATCCTTAAGGCGAAGCCGCCGACTTCAGTCCGTGAAGGGTGGTCGCTGTTGAAGCAGGGGATCGATCTTCTGCACGCGCGGCCAAAACGCGTTTCTGACGGCCCCTGCAAAGAAATCGTGTATCGATTCGAGAATGCCGGGGGCCTTTCACTACATGACCTGCCGATTCTCTTTTGTTGGCCTGGAGACGGGGGCCGATTTATCACCCTGCCAAACGTGCATACAAAGGATCCCGACACTGGTGAGCGCAATATCGGAATGTACAGAATGCAGGTCTTTGATGATCGGACGACCGGAATGCACTGGCAGGTCCACAAGGTCGGTGCTCGCCATGGCAGGCGGTACTATGAGAAAAAGGAGAGAATGCCGGTTGCCGCCTGTCTAGGGGGCGATCCCGCTTACACTTTTGCTGCAACCGCTCCACTGCCTGACGGTCTCGATGAGATCCTTTTTGCCGGTTTCGTTCGAAAAAAATCGGTGGAACTTGTGAAGTGCGAAACGTGCGATCTCGAGGTTCCTGCCGACGTCGATTTTGTCTTGGAAGGGTATGTTCAACCTGGCGAATTGCGGGATGAAGGACCCTTCGGCGACCACACAGGTTTTTACACGCCTGTCGACCAATATCCAGTTTTTCACCTGACCGCGATCACTTGCCGGAAGGAAGCGATCTATCCGACAACCATCGTTGGGGTGCCTCCCATGGAAGATTTTTACCTGGGCAGCGCGAGCGTCCGGATCTTTCTCCCGGTTTTTAAGATGAATTTTCCGGAGATCGCCGATATGGCGCTGCCCGCAGAAGGCGTATTTCATAACCTCGTTTTTGTCAGCATCCGCAAACAGTACCCCTATCAGGCTTACAAGATCATGCACGGCTTGTGGGGCATGGGTCAGATGATGTTTTCGAAGTACATCGTGGTCGTGGATGCGGACTGCGACGTTCAGAACACGAGCGAGGTTCTCTTTCGCCTTTGCGCCAACACCGACCCCCACCGGGACACCACGTTTATCAAAAACCCCAGTGACAGCCTCGATCATGCGCCCGACACACCCAACGTCGGATCACACATGGGTTTCGACGCAACGAGAAAGCTTCCTGCTGAGGGATACCATCGCGAGTGGCCGGCTCTGGTTAAAATGGACGAAGGCGTTCAAGCAAAGATGGCAGTGGCGGCGCAAAGGTTGGGACTTGCTTAGTCACATAACGGCAGGTACTTGTGATGCGCACTCCTTATCTCCCATCCATCACGACGACCGTCTCGATTTCCGCGGTTTGGGGGAACATGTCGAACGGCTGAACCGATTTCACCTCAAGGTGTTCGCGAAGGCGTGATAGATCTCGCGCAAGGGTGGCCGGATTGCAGGAGACGTAAATCAGTCGCTCCGGCTTATTCGCTGCCAGTGCTTCAACGACACGCTTCTCAATGCCCGCCGCCGGCGGGTCGAGGAGAACAGCTTGAGGATTGTGCTCTGCAAGGATAGCCACGATGGCGTCTGCCACATCGGCACAGATGTATAGCTCGTTCGATTCGGCGAACGCTTTGGCTCGGCAAATCGCGTGCTCGTTCCAATCGAGTCCTACGATCTTTTCAAATCGGCCTGCAAGAGCGTGGGCAAAGAAACCGGAGCCGCAGTATGCGTCAAGCAGCGCTTTTCCCTCTAACCGCGCCGAGACGTATGCGAGGAGCTCGTATGCTACGAAGCTATTGGTCTGCGTGAAAATGAGCGGCACGCCCTCTCCGCGCAACGTTCGGTGCGAACCGTCTCGGAGACCCTCCTTGCGCAGTTGCTTCAATTTTTCATTTACTTCAGGAACAGCGATCGCACAGCGCTTCACGTCCACTACGTTTCTACTGTTCTTTGCAAAAAAACCGATGCGACCGTGCTCGGCGTGCACGGTGATTCGATTGCGAAAAGCGTACGGATTCCGGCATGGGATCACGGGTGAGACCGAAACGTCCGAAAGGTGTCCGACTCGCTTCAGGAGTTCGCTCACCTGGCGTCGCTTGAGTTCCAGCTGATGCTTGTATGTGATGTGCTGATAGTCGCATCCCCCACAACTGCCAAAGTACGGACATGGTGGCTCAACCCGTTCCGGTGAACTTCGGAGCACCTTCCGGAGTTCAGCGCAGTCGAATTTATTCTTTTGCGCGACGATCTGGACTTCGACTACCTCGCCGTCAATCGTCAGGGGCACAAAAACGATTTTTTCTCCTGCCCGCGCCACGCCTGAGCCGCCGAACGCGACGTCTTCGATGTGAAGTTCGGCACGACGATGAAGACAAGAATGCGTTCGGATCTGGCTCTCTTGAATATTAGTGTCCCGTCCCCGAAATAACATATATTTTGCCGGAAGTCAGTTGGCTGTTTTTCAAGGCGCGAACGAGCGCCTTGTCGACGGCCCATTTTGATCGCAACAAAATACATGCTATTTCGGGGACAGGACACTAGATACCCCGGAATGTTGTTGGCCGAGGCCGCGATAACTGTTTACGATTAGAAAGTTAATCTCAAGAACCGTATGAGTGAAGCGACACTTGGAGCAAGAAATACAGATCACCCTGCGATCACCGCATGGGTGGAAAGAATGGCAAACCTGTGTGAGCCCGATGGAATTTTCTGGTGCTCCGGTTCAGAGGCGGAAAAGAAATTTCTTACAGATGAGGCTGTTCGAACTGGGATCTTGACACCACTGAATCAGGAGATGTGGCCGGGCTGCTACTACCATCGGTCAAATCCGAATGATGTGGCCAGGGTTGAGCAACTTACTTTTATTTGCACGCCGACCGAAGAGGAGGCGGGGCCGACAAACAATTGGGCAGATCCCTCCGAGATGTACGCCAAGCTGCATTCTCTTGCCGCCGGGGGAATGAAAGGGCGAACAATGTACGTCGTCCCCTATCTGATGGGGCCACCGGGTTCGCCGCTCACAAAAGTTGGCGTGGAGTTGACTGACTCCATCTACGTGGTCTTGAGCATGAGAGTCATGACCCGTATGGGTGAGTTGGCGTACGACGAACTCCGCCGAAGCAACGATTTTAACCGTGGACTCCATTGCATGCTCGATATCAATCCCGAGAGGCGGTATATCGCGCATTTTCCCCAGGACAACGCGATTATTTCTGTCGGCTCAAATTACGGCGGCAACGTATTACTGGGCAAAAAATGCCTGGCGCTCCGCATCGGTTCTTATCTCGCACGGAGAGAAGGTTGGATGGCGGAGCATATGCTGATTCTGGGCGTCGAAGATCCGCAGGGGGAAAAGACCTATGTCGCAGCGGCCTTTCCCAGTGCCTGCGGCAAGACAAATTTTGCGATGCTCATTCCGCCCGCGCGATTCAATGGCTGGAAAGTCTGGACGGTGGGCGACGACATCGCCTGGATGAAACCGGGCACGGATGGCAGACTCTATGCCATCAACCCCGAATCCGGCTATTTTGGCGTCGTTCCCGGAACCAACTTCGAAACAAACCCGAACGCCATGCGTTCCATCGAGAAGGACACGATTTTCACGAACGTTGCGTTGGCTCCCGGGGGCGATATCTGGTGGGAGGGAAAGGACGATAAACCGCCGGAGGGCCTTATCGACTGGCAAGGCAGGCCATGGCGAAGTGGAGAGAAGGCGGCGCATCCGAACAGCAGGTTTTGTGCGCCAATGAAGAATAATCCGGCTCTGGATCCGAATATTGATAATCCGGCAGGGGTGCCAATCAGCGGGATCATTTTCGGCGGTCGCCGTGCAACGACGATGCCGCTGGTCTTTGAGGCATTCAACTGGATCCATGGAGTTTACGTCGGCGCAACGATGGGATCTGAAATGACGGCGGCGGCAGTCGGGACCGTTGGTCAGGTCCGCCGCGATCCGATGGCTATGCTGCCGTTCTGCGGCTACAATATGGGGGATTACTTTGGCCATTGGTTGAAGATGCGCAAAAAGCTGAGAAAACCTCCAAAGATCTTTCACGTAAACTGGTTCAGGAAAGGTGGATCGAATGAATTTCTGTGGCCCGGTTTTGGCGAGAACATGAGGGTTCTCAAATGGATCGTCGATCGATGCAGAGATAAGGTTGGCGCAGAGGAGACTTCCCTTGGCTGGATGCCGTCTGCCGATGATATCGATCTTGAGGGCATGAAATATGATCGCTCAAAGCTTGAGGAGGCACTTCGAATTGACGTCGGAGACTGGAGAAAGGAAGCGATTGCCCAGGATGAGCTCTTCATCAAGCTTCATGAGGATCTGCCGATCGAACTTCATTTTCAACGTGAACTCCTGATCTCCCGGCTTTAG
>DATMQC010000205.1:0-4782 GCA_035567275.1 Chthoniobacterales bacterium
ATTCAATTTGCTCCCCATCTTATCCCCTTGAACCGCGGGATCGTCACCACAATTCACGCGGATCCGGTTTCGTGCGTGACAGACGGCGACCTCGAACAGACCTTTGAATCTGCATACGGTTCGGATCGTTTTGTTCAACTACTTGGTTCGACCGGGTACCCGGACACAAAGAACGTCGCGTTTACCAACCGGATACAGATTGGCTGGCGGATCGATTCACGAACCGGACGTGTTATTTTGATGTCCGCCGAGGACAACTTGGTCAAGGGAGCGGCCGGCCAGGCGATTCAATGCTTCAACATCATGAACGGGTGGGATGAGGGGCTCGGCCTCGGATTGTCTTGAAAAATTCTCGGCAGAAGTCTTTTGCTTTTATATCACCTAAAGCCGCTCTGCGAAGATGGAACCTGCATTTTTTGAAATCCGTGGAGGAATCACTGCGCCCAAGGGCTTCCGAGCATCTGCTGTGCGCTCAGGCATTAAGGAGGGATTAGCCGATAAGAACGATCTCGGGCTAGTCATTTCGGATTTTCCAGCAGTTGCGGCCGCGACCTTTACTACGAACAAAATCAAAGCCGCACCCGTGCGCGTTTCGGCTGCCCATTTGAGAGCTGGTGATACGAGGGCGATTGTAGCGAACAGCGGCAATGCGAATGCCTGCACGGGTTCAACAGGAATTCAGAATGCTAAACGCATGGCGCAGGCTGTTGCGCGCCAGTTAGGTCTGAAAGACCGCCAGGTGTTGGTCTGTTCTACCGGACGCATAGGGCGTAACCTGCCGATCGAGAAAATCGAAATGGCCGTACCTGCTTTGGTCGCGGGATTGAGTAGCGAGGGCAGTGAGGTAGTTGCGCGAGCGATCATGACATCCGATACGTTCCACAAAGAAATTGCGGTCGAGGTGCCGCTGGCCGGCGCGAAAATTCGGATCGGGGGTATCGCAAAAGGGGCCGGTATGATCAATCCGGACATGGCGACCATGCTTTGCTTTATCACCACCGATGCCGCGATCTCGAAGCGGGAGTTGCAGAAACTGACATCGGCCAGCGTCGAACAATCGTTCAATTGCGTTACGGTGGACGGGGACATGAGCACCAACGATACGACTATCTGTATCGCAAACGGCCAGGCGGCAATTCCGGCTATGGAACCTGGTCACGAGTCATACGATAAATTCGCTGAGGCGCTCAACTTTGTTACGCAACAACTTGCGCGCATGATTATCGAAGACGGTGAAGGGGTGACGAAGTTCGTCGAAGTCCATGTGAAAGGGGCGGCGACTTATCAGGATGCCAGAAAAGCAGCCGAAGCCGTTTCGAACTCAATTTTGGTAAAGTGTGCGTGGTACGGCGAGGATCCAAACTGGGGCCGCATTATGGATGCGGTGGGATACTCGTCGGCGCAAGTTCGGGAAGAGATGATCGACATCTTTTTTGATGGGGTAGTGGCGACGTTGCACGGCTTGCCGAGCAGCACTCCAGAGGATACCCTGAAGGAGGTACTCCGAAATAGAAAATTCACTGTAACCATTGACCTCCACCTTGGCTCAGCGGAATACAAGGTGTTCACAACCGATCTGACGCCGGAATACGTGAAGTTTAATATGGGGGAATGAGAAAAGGGGCGAGAGAAACACCAGATGCAGAATCAATTTGAGGCCGGTAAGGCTGAGGCGCTCTTAGAGGCGTTGCCGTTTATCCAAAGATTTCGAGGCCAAACATTTGTCATCAAATACGGCGGCAGCGCGATGGAGGACGATCACTTGATTGAGCGCCTTTTGCGTGATGTCGTTTTTCTCGAGGCTGTAGGGATTAACCCAGTCCTGGTTCATGGTGGCGGGAAGGCCATTTCACAGCGCATGCGGGATGCTGGCAGGGTGCCTCGTTTCGTGAACGGACTGAGGGTAACCGACGAGGCAACAATCAAAATCGTCGAGGATGTCCTGGATCACGTGATCCGCCCCCGCATTGTGTCCACCATGGAGGGATTTGGCGGACGCGCCGAGGGTTTTTCCGGCCGTGACGTTTTCAAGGCGAAGCGTCTCCCGCCGCAGACCGACGGGAAAAATCTGGTCGATGTTGGTTACGTGGGCGAAGTGACATCTTTAGATTTGGCGGGAGTGAGTGAGGCTATCGATCGGGAGGTCGTCCCGGTGATTTCGCCAATCGCTCAATCTGACGACGAGACGATACTGAACGTCAATGCAGATCTCGCCGCAGGGGCAATGGCGGGAGCGTTGAAGGCAGCCAAGATGATCTACGTAAGCGATGTCATGGGCGTTATGAGAGATGTAAGGGATCCGAATTCATTGATTCCGACGGTCAATCGTGAAAATGCTGCACATTTGATCAAACACGAGATCATTGAGGGAGGAATGATTCCGAAGGTACTTTCGGCGGTCGACGCCCTTAACGAAGGGGTTGGAAAGGTCCATTTGATTGACGGTCGAATACATCACGCATTGTTGCTCGAGATCTTCACCAACAATGGTATCGGAACAGAAATCGTTCCGTAGGACGGCTTCCTTCCGATGCTAGCGACAGAGTCAGAGACGAGGCAGCTGTTCGAAGAGTATGTTGTTCCGACATATAGCCGTTACGACGTCGTCCTGGTTCGCGGTCAAGGATCGCGGGTCTGGGATGAAGATGGTAAGAGGTATTTGGATTTTGGTGCCGGCATTGCAGTTTCCACGCTTGGACATTCGCACCCCCGTCTGATCGAGGCGTTGGATCGTCAATCTCGCGAGCTAATTCATACTTCAAATCTCTATTACACGCGGCCACAGGGCGAGCTTGCACGAAAACTTGTGGGTATCGTCGGTTCTCAAGGGAAAGTCTTTTTCTCCAATAGCGGCGCTGAATCGAACGAAGCTGCAATAAAGCTGGCCAGAAAATTCGGCAACGAATGTTCGGGGGTGAACTCCGCAGGTAAACCGAGATTTGAGGTCTTGACGTTCGAGCGGTCATTTCATGGGCGGACGATGGCTGGGATCTCTGCGACGGCCCAGCAGAAGGTGAAAGAGGGATTTGCTCCTTTGCTCGCTGGTTTCAAGCATCTACCGTTCAATGACCTAGGAGCGGTCGAAAACGCCGTCGGCCGGCAGACCGTTGCGATTCTGGTTGAGCCGGTCCAAGGTGAGGGAGGGATTTATCCTGCCAGCCGCGAATTCCTGCTCGGATTGCGGGAGATTTGTGATCGCAACGAACTGCTGCTCATGCTGGATGAAATTCAGTGCGGTGTGGGCAGGCTCGGCAAGTGGTGCGGTTGGAGCGCCATCGTGGACGAGAGTTTTGTCCCCGACTGTGTGAGTTGGGCAAAGGGGATCGGCGGCGGATTTCCCCTGGGGGCGACCTGGGTCCGGAAGAGATCCGTCAAGCGGTTGGATGGCACAAGCGTTGATCTATGTGACATCTTGCAGCCCGGAACCCACGGAACGACTTATGGCGGTACCCCGCTTGCATGTTCGGCTTCCCTGGCTGTCCTGGAGACCATCGAGCAGCAGGACCTGCTGGCAAACGCCTCGCATCTCGGGAGTTATGCGAAGAATAAGCTGAAGAGTCTGCCTGGGGTCGCGGACGTTCGGGGGATTGGCCTGATGCTCGGAATTGAGCTTGGCGGCAACCTTAGTAGAGCAGCATCGACTGGAGCGGCCCTTTCGCAACATGTGGTTACCGCGTTGATGAAGAACGGATTGCTGTCGGTTCCCGCCGGTCCGTCGGTGATTCGCTGGTTACCTCCGCTCAACGTTTCTCAAGCGGAAGTCGACGAGGCGTTATCTATTCTCGCCCGGACGCTCGCTGAGCTGACTGAATGATTGGTGTTGCATTTTGTAACCGTTTCCATGGAACATTTTCTTTCCATTGAGGCCCAAAGCGCTGGGGATCTCAGGTCGCTGCTGACATCAGCGCAGAAGTTCAAGGCGAATCGTGGCGACAGAACCAACCTCCCTTTGGCGGGACAGACCTGGGCGATGATTTTTAGCAAACCGTCTACTAGGACGCGATTAAGTTTTGAAGTTGGTATCCGGGAACTTGGCGGCGGTGTGATATTTCTCTCCCAGAATGACCTGCAGCTGGGGCGGGGAGAGGAGATTGTCGACACCGCTCGCGTTCTCGGGCGAATGGTTCACGGCGCCGTGATCCGGACTTTTGCGCAGAATGACGTTGAACGGTTCGCCGAATATGCTCAAATCCCCACGATCAACGCCCTTACAGACGAGGAACACCCCTGCCAGATCGTGGCCGATCTTTTCACGATCATGGAAAAGCGGGGGAGTCTTGAGAATCTCAAAGTCTGCTTTATCGGCGATGGCGATAACAACGTCGCGCGGTCGTGGGCCTGGGCCGCTGAACGCCTGAGGTTCGAACTTCGTATCGCCGCACCTGCAAAATACAGACCTCAGGAAGCTCTTCTGAATAGGTTGACCAGCCGAAAGATCATTGTTACGGACGATCCAGTCGCGGCTGCTGAGTTTGCTGACGTTCTCTACACCGATGTGTGGGTCAGCATGGGATTCGAACAGGAGAGCACACAGCGCCTCCAAGACCTTTCTTCGTTTCAGATCAACGAGGAGTTGGTGAGCAAGGCGTCTCCCGATGTCCTTGTGCTGCACTGTTTGCCTGCATACCGCGGCAAGGAAATTAGCGAGGAGACTCTTGAAAAGCATGCCGGGACGATCTTCGATCAGGCTGAAAATCGGCTTCATGCTCAAAAAGCGATCCTGGCGCGGGTGAGAAAATAGTTGCGTTGCAGCCTGCAAAAGTGCAGTTGGTCTGCCAGCGG
>DATMQC010000206.1:0-4262 GCA_035567275.1 Chthoniobacterales bacterium
CTGGTGCCTAATCCTTTGTCGACCGAGTCGGAGTTAGATGCCAAACAACGCTTGATCCAGGCCGGCCTCGAGATTTTCGGAGCGTTTAATCTCGAGGGAGCCACGACTCGACAGCTCGCAGAGCGAGCCGGGGTCAATCAAGCGGCGATTCCTTACTACTTCGGTGGCAAAGAGGGGCTTTACCTCGCAGTCATTCAGTACATGCTTGAACATAAAGGAGCCCGAGTCCTGCCCGTGGCCGAAGAAATCCGACGTGAAATGACCAGTCGCGAACTCGCTCCTCAAGAAGCTCTCGCTCTTGTCCGGATGCTATTTTCAACGATCGTCAGCGTCCTTTTGGAAGACCAGGCGACGACTACCTGGGCGCGGATCATCGTGCGGGAGCAGATGCAGCCAACCAAGGCATTTGACTTGGTTTACGAACGGTTAGTCCGACACGTGCATGAGGCACTGTCCGCGTTACTTGCAATCGTCCTCCAGCGAAAACCAACTGATCCGATCGTCATTCTGCGGGGGCATGCGCTCGTTGGCCAAATCATGATCTTTTTGTCGGGGCGGGAAACAATTCGTCGCCGGCTGAATTGGAAGAAATACACTGCGAGCGAGGTAAGGCAGATTCAGCAGGCGATCGGTGAACAGCTGGACCTGCTCCTCCCGCGGGAACCGGGGGGAAAAGCGTCATGAAAAAGCGGATAATTCTATTTGCCCTCATCCTCCTGGTGATTGGCGCAGGGTGGTTCGGCTACCAGCAATGGGCGAGCCGAAAGCATGAGTCCCTCAAGATTCAAGGGAACGTCGATATCCGGCAGGTAAATCTCGGATTCCGGGTCGGCGGACGAATCCGGGAAATGCGATTCGAGGAAGGTGACGCGGTTCGGGCCGGAGACTTGATTGCTCTGTTGGACGAAGGGCCTTACCAGGACCAGGTCAATCTCGCCAAAGCGCAGTTGGCCCAGTCCACAGCGAATCTGACTAAGGCGATTAATGGTTCCCGACCGCAGGAGATTGATCAGGCGCGGGCGCAAGTGGCGCAGGCTCAGGCGAACGTCGAAAATGCGGATTTAACATTTCAGCGCGAGAGTGAGTTGCGTAGAACCAACGCAATATCCAAACAGGAATTTGACAATGCGACGGCTACTCGAGACGCGAACCGCGCACAACTTCGGTCTGCGCAGGCGAACCTCGCTTTGCTGGAAGCCGGTTCACGGCAGGAGGACATCGCCGCGGCCAGGGCGCAGGTCCAGCACGATAAAGCGAACCTCGAGACCGCGGAGCTGAATCTGTCCGATTGCCAACTGCTTGCCCCCACAGACGGCGTAATCATCACGCGAGCTTTGGAGCCCGGGGCAATTGTCGCGGCCGGTACGAGTGTTTCCTCGCTTTGTCTCTACTCGCCGGTTTGGATTCGAACCTACGTCGACGAAATGGATCTTGGGCGTATCTACCCGGGCATGAAAGCCCTGGTCTATACGGACACGAATCCGGAAAAGCCTTATCCGGGCCAGATCGGATTTATATCGCCGGTTGCCGAGTTTACGCCAAAGACAGTCGAGACGCGTGAGCTGCGAACGGACTTGGTTTTCCGTCTTCGCGTAGTGGTTCAGCAACCAGACCGATATTTGCGCCAGGGTATGCCTGTAACCGTGAGGCTGGTCGACGATGGTACAAGCAAAAGAGAAAAAGACTGAACGCGGCACGCTGGTCAAAGTCCGTGGCCTCGTTAAGAAATTCGCGCCTCAAGGGCGCCCTGCTTTGGACCAACTGGAAGCAGAGATCCGGAGTGGGGAAGTGACCGGGTTAGTTGGGCCGGACGGCGCCGGAAAGACCACGCTAATCCGGATTCTCGCAGGCCTCCTGGAACCAACGGAAGGCGAGGTCCGCGTTTTGGGCTACGACCCGGTGACAGAAGCCGAGGAAATTCATTTACGCATCGGGTACATGCCGCAGCGGTTCGGGCTGTATGAAGATTTGAGTGTGCTCCAGAATCTTCAGTTGTATGCAGATCTCCGCGGAGTGCCCGCGAGCGACTGTCCGGAGATCTTCGACCACCTTCTCACCTTTACCGATCTGAAGCGGTTCACTGATCGGAAGGCGGGAAACTTGTCCGGCGGAATGAAACAGAAACTTGGACTTGCTTGCGCCTTGGTGAGCAAGCCGGAGCTCCTGCTTCTCGATGAACCAAGCGTAGGTGTGGACCCGATATCACGCCGAGAACTTTGGCGAATGGTGCAAGATCTTATTCGAGAAAATATCGGCGTAGTCTGGAGTACGTCGTATCTGGACGAGGCGGAGTTATGTGAGTCGGTAATCTTATTGAACGAGGGAAAGAGGCTTTTCGCAGGTCCACCCAAGGAACTCACGCAGCGCGTCCAATCGCGCACATTCGTTCTTGCCGTGAAGGAAGGCCGCCGCCAAATCCTGTCCAAAGCGCTGCAACTTGAACCGGTGGTCGACGGCGTTGTGCAGGGCGAAAATGTCAGGATCGTACTGCGATCCGAATCATCGAAAGTCTTCCTCAAGGAGCTGGGGCTGGATGGAAAAGGTACGCTGACACCGGCGGATTCCCGGTTTGAAGACGCTTTTGTGGATATTTTAGGGGGCGTTCCGAAAGGCGAATCAATCGTGGCGAAAAATATGCGCACGATCGAGAAAAACGGTGATGCCGTGATCAAGGCGGAAGGTTTGACGAAACGCTTCGGAACATTCGCCGCGACCGATCATATCACCTTCTCTGTCCGAAGAGGCGAAATCTTCGGCTTGCTTGGTCCAAACGGGGCCGGCAAGTCCACCACGTTCAAAATGCTCTGCGGATTGCTGAAGCCCAGCGAAGGTCAGGCGAGCGTTGTCGGTTTCGACCTGCAACGAGCCGGGAGCAAGGCACGGAACAGGATAGGTTACATGGCACAAAAATTTTCGCTCTACGGTGATCTGACTGTAAGACATAACCTGGAGTTCTTCTCAGGAATTTACGGCCTGGAACGGTCGCGGCAAAGGGAAGCGGTCGAGAACATGATCGGGATTTTTTCGCTTCAACCCTACGTGGATTTCCCGGCGGGCCAGCTGCCTCTAGGGTTCAAACAGCGCCTCGCCATGGCATGCTCCCTCATGCATGAGCCTGATGTACTTTTTCTGGATGAACCAACTTCCGGCGTGGATCCGATAACGCGGCGAGAATTTTGGGGTCACATCAATGGGTTGGTTGAGAAGGGCGTCACGGTGTTAGTGACAACCCATTTCATGGAGGAGGCGGAATATTGCGATCGGATTGGCCTGGTCTACAGAGGTCAACTTATTGCGATGGGACCTCCTGATGATCTGAAGCGAAGGGTCCGCACTCAAACGCTCTCAGATCCGACGATGGAGGATGCGTTCATCGCTCTCATTCACGAATTCGACGATGGCCCGAACCACGCTAAACGAGGCGGAACCAAAATGAAAAAGGGCGAAACGCAATGAATCACCCGTCAATCAGTTTAAGGCGGCTGCGGTCGCTGATCTGGAAGGAAGCGTTGCAGATCATCAGCGATCCGAGCAGCATCCTTATTGCGTTCGTGTTGCCGGTGGTCCTGCTCTTTCTTTTTGGTTATGCGGTCTCGCTCGATATAACGCGTTTGAAGATTGGAGTAGCCCTTGAAGAGCGGACTGCAGAGAGTGACAGCCTGGTCGCGGCTCTGCGTGATTCAAAGTATTTCGACGTTAAAGAAAGTTTCGACCGGCGCGGCCTGGCAAGCGATCTGGTTTCCGGGCGAATCAGGGGGATCGTCATCATTCCAATCAATTTTTCTCGAAAAATGGTTTGGGAGAACGACCAATCGCCGGTTCAGGTGATCGCGGACGGCAGCGAACCCAACACGGCGAATTTTGTGCAGAATTATGTGCGGGCTGCGATTGCCGCGTGGAGTCAGCGCCGAGCCATGGAGACGGGAACAGATATGCCGAGCCAGATTGGTGAGGAAAGCAGGGTGTGGTTTAATCCATCTCTGGAAAGCAAAAACTACCTGGTACCCGGGTCGATTGCGATTGTGCTGACCCTGATTGGAACGCTTCTCACGGCCTTGGTCGTCGCGCGAGAGTGGGAGCGGGGCACAATGGAGGCACTTATGGCGACGCCGGTCCGGATCCAGGAATTGGTGCTTGGCAAATTAATACCCTATTTTTGTCTGGGCCTGGGCTCGATGGTATTCTGCACACTCGTTGCGGTTGGGATCTTCAGGGTGCCCCTGAGAGGTTCGTTGCTGAGTCTGGGACTCATTACTTCTGCT
>DATMQC010000207.1:0-14306 GCA_035567275.1 Chthoniobacterales bacterium
GCAGCGGAGCACAGATACACAAAAAACTTGTTTTCACACAGAGAAACTAGTACCAACCCATAAAACAACGGAATACTTCTTTTGTTTTTACTTCAACACGCGGCGGTGGCCAGGACAACCGCGTTAACCCACTGCAATGAAAAGAGGGACGATTAATTTTGGTGGCAGTATCTTTCGCCGCAGGAACGATCAGCAACCCACAGGTGCTAACGAACCAGCGGACCAAGAGTTGCTGGCGCAGCGGCTTGCAGGTCGAAAGATAACACTCAAGCAGGACGATTTAAAACCGCTCACTAAAGAGACCCCTCCGATTGACAGGGCAATAGTGAACGGCCAAATCACGCTTCCAGCCACAGCCATCGAAGGCCTCCTGGAAGGACGGGCCCGGATCAGGGCGCAGCACCTCAAGAGTCTAATCCCCCCGGCAATCGGTCCCGAAGTACCAGACGCTACCGAGTATGGAGTTTCGCTCGCGGTGATCATCCAGCAGATCCAGGATCTCCTGCAACCCGCTGAAGCAGCACCTGGCCGTCAACCTGAGTTTGAGACGCCATTCACCGCCTTGGCAAAAGAAGATAGCCTCAGGTTCGCAAGCGGAGACAACAAGAGGCAAAAAGCGAAACCGCCCGGAAAGGAGGACGAGGACGGATCACCCCAAGAGCAGAGATCCCCGACTGCTCTTCGACCCGGGTCGCAGACGTCGCACGATCCGCTTCAACCGCCCACGGAAACTCAGCATATCGAAGATACTGCAACGCCACAACTCCACGCAAAAGAACTCGCGCTCGGGCAAGACGATCACACCCCTTCAGACGAAACATCTAGCGCTCACCGTGAAAAATTGTTTGGAACGTTTGCGTCGCCCTGTAACAGACAATCCGCATTCGAGCCGGCACCCGAGGATGGCCCCGCCTGCGCGCTCGCCCATCGTGCAGGCTACGAGCCCAGCGAAGAGCCGGCCCGCCGCGGAGTTGAACAACTCCAGGAAATCTTTATGGTCGACGAACCCTTGGATGGCAGAAGGGCTGCCTTGCTTGTGCGGCAATTTCCTGGAGTTACAGGCGCTTTAATTTTGTTAGAAGGCGGCGCTATTCTGGGTGGGCAACTCCCTGACTGGCTCAATCTCGAAGCCGCGCTTCAAGCGCCTGAAGTTTTGGCACATTTTATCCGGTTTATCGCCGAACTTGAACCAGGGCAAACGGCACCATCAAGACTTGTTACCGTGACCTCGGCAACGACGATCACCCTCGTACACAGCGGGAAGATTGTTCTTTTGGTCTCTCACCATAGCAGGAAGTTACCACCAGGATTGCCACAGCGATTAACCGAGACGGCCCAAGCCCTCAATTTGATCTACGGCGACCCATATTCTTAGTTCAAAGGAATTCTCCCGAAACGATCTCTAAGAATAAGGATCGAGAACTGACGGCATCCTACTCGAGTTGATCAGTCTGAGCGCAGCACAAATTGTTTTGGTAGTCAGAACAGATGGAGCTTTGATCGCCCGGCAGGCAACATGCAAGCAAATGAGATAGAAGCGGTTGGCGCGCTCCCCGCGCTAATGTACGGGGCGGCCCAATTTATCGGCGCTTCGATGCACACCTCACTCTCCTATGTGCATCAGCATGGTGGCCAACAAGATCTCCTGCTTTTCCGCACCAATGAAACCCTTGGCCTTTACAATCGAAAGCTCGGCCTGGGCTGCATTCTATATAACGCGCGGCGCTGCGCCGCGGCACTGGGGCAAATTTTAGGCACATGATCCACAATATCTTGGGGAGGCGTATTGCGCCCTTAGTGATCTCTTTCGCAGCGGCCATAAGCCTCTCAGCGCACGCTCAGGTTTTGAATGCTGCTCTCAGCGGACCGATACCGGCAATACTCGTTCAACCGCAACCGGACACGGCCTTACCAAAACAAACAACAGGTATCCCTGTAAAGCTTCTGCGGGCACCCGCTCAAGAGACGCGACAGTCCCTGGACGCCCCCGCACAATCCCCTCAACGATCGCCAGAATCAGGCCAACCGAAGCCCAAGACGATGCTCTCAATCTCGTCTTGCGAACAAGGCCACAATCGGGCTCCCCGATCCTTATTGATTCGTTGTCGCACAAACGGCTCCATTAGCAATGCGCTCATAGCTCCGCGCATTGTGATCAAAGGTGTTGTAACCGAAGATGTGGTAGCCTCAGGCAAGATCTTAATCGCGGCCGGGAGCAAAGTTGCGGGGATTGCCCAGTTCGACCCTGACAGCGGCAGAGTCGAATCGAATGGAAATTGGTCGATTATTGCGGACTCCCGAGAAGTCCGGGTCCACGCGGAGCTACAAGACGCGGATACCGGTTTTCGCGGAATCCAAGGGAGGGAGACTTCTTTCGATACCGAACGTTCACAAAGACAGGCAGTTGTGCTAGATGGGCGCTACTGTTTCGTTGCCGATAAAACACCCTTTATTCTTTCCATAACCGGCAAGGTCATTATTACGGTATTGCAACCTCTGGAATCTTCTGAATAAGCTTGCAACTAATAAATATCTATGGCCTAAACGACATAAAATTTAAATCGTTGTATATGAAAACTCGGAACAATTGCAAGGGCAGCATTAAGAGATTCCGCGAGCAGGGCGAGGGACTGATTCAGGTTCTTGTCGCCGTAGCGATCATCGCTATGATAGCCGGCAGCGTCAGCTCCGTGATCGTTGGATCAAGGGATAAGAGCGTAGCCACTCAGTTGTGTAACGCCGTCCGGGAGATCCAGGACGCCAAAGCGCGTTATTTAGTCGATAACCCTACCGTAAGTGAAACAACGGCGGCCACGTTTCCCGATCTTCAACCTTACCTCACGGCTATGGGAGTGCCGGTCACGGACCCAAGCCAGCTTCTTGCCGGGACTGGGCGCACCGTTGCTGACTTTGGAACATTCTCAGGCGGAGTGACAATCAGCGCTCCCGCCGTTGACCTAACTCATATCTCGACTGACATGCAACCAATCGTAAATATGATCAAGTTCCAGTAATCCCAGGTTGTTTCGCCTGTCCCCTAGGACAAACAAATCAACACTCTGGCTGCCTTTACTTTTTAAAAGGGATGCGAAAGGGAGTAAAAAGAGAAAATCAGCTTGTCTTCTTTGTCGGGATCGCGCAAAAAAAATGCCGACAACGACTTATTTAATACGTTTCATTTTTTTGTATGCGCCAATTTACCGCCGTCTTTCAGGACCGTAAGCACGGTCCATATCGGATACTGCGGATGGCGGCTTCCTCCCCGATGGAGTTACTGCTCCATCTTTTGGAGCGCAAGCAAGCGGTCGTAGACGTTTTGGATAACCGGCAACTGCCGGCCTTGGCGAGAAAGCAGATTAAGCCGCTGGACAAAGTGCTGTTTTTTGAACAGTTGGAATCGTCCTCTTCTCTAGGCTTTGACCCTGCGCGCGCGATGGAGATCGCGCACATCACCACGGCGGACAAAACCACGGGATTTCTGTTTTGGGTTACCTCAAAAAACCCACTCAGACAAATCGCCGGCGACTTATCCAGAAGACTGCAGCAAGGCCAATCGTTGAGCGAATCAGCCAGCCAGTACCCAAATCTCTTCGGCTCGGTCGCGATGGGACTTGTCGATGCCGGAGAGCACTCGGGCTCCTTGGCAGACACCTTCGGCTCCATCCGCCAATTGACGACGCGTGACGAAAAGCTCCGGGACAAAATCGTCTCGGTTTCCCTCTACCCGATCATCGTGCTGGCGATCGCGGCAATAGTGGTTTACCAGCTAGCCACTGGACCTCTACCCCAATTGGGGAAGGTGCTGGAATATTTCAAGGGCGAATTGCCCTGGCAATCTAAGCTAACCATCGAGGTAGGAAAATTCGTCGGAGCATATCCGCTTATCTATTTGGCCGCGATCCTGGCCCTGATTTACCTGCTCATCCGTTTGCCAGCCTTCATCAAATCCACGCCAGCGTTGCACCAATGGATCTTGAAGGTGCCGTTGGTCGAGAATCTTGTTTTGGCTTCCATCCGGGCCAATTTCGTTCAAACCCTCGCGACCTTAAAAAAATCCAAGGTAGATAACCTAAAATGTCTGCTGCTGCTGCAAGGCATCAGTTGGTGCTATTCCTACCGGGCCGCGATAACGCGCAGCTATCGGCGTGTCGCCAATGGTGAATCGCTCTCGGTTGCTCTAGGACAAGAGGTAGACATTCTCGGGCACCGCACGATCGAGTACCTTAAAGTCTTGGAAGAGACCGGCGCCGATGTGGCCATGCTCGAGCGACTCGCCGTAGTCATGAACCGAGACCTCGATAACACAATCGGGCGCGCAGAAACGGTCGCAAAACCGCTCATCATCCTATTTTTAGCCGCCTTGATCGGAGTCATTGCCACAGCGGTTTATGGGCCGTTGATCGAATTGTACAACCGTCTCTAGGCCAATGTTTAACGACATCAAAACCTTCCTCCAAGAAATGCCTCTACCGCATTATTTGGCCGGAGGGTTCTTATCCACGAAGGAGCCCACCCTGGCCTTTTTTTGCGGCCGCGAGCAAATTCAGGCCCTCGCGGCGGGAGTGCGTGGCGGGGTCGGGTACGAAACTTCCCTTGAGAAGGATAACGACGCGCCCCCGCTTGCCAATGGCCAGGCGAATCTCGCCACCGGACGGGGCTCTCGTACCCTGTCACGCAAACTGACCTCGCGCTACCGGCTTCGCAGAAACGTCAAACATCTCTTTGTCGTCGATCCCGACAAAAAAGATCGATTCTTCGGCGTAGACACACTTGAACGAATGCATCAAAAAGACGTCCCGTCGGCCCTCGAAGAAATGCACGAAAATCCACAACAGATTTTCGGCAACTGGCCTGACCAAACGCCCTTCCGCTGGGCCATCGTTAACCGAGAAATCAGCTTGGGGCTCGAGACTATTCCTCGGATCGATGAACCACTCCTGATGTTTGGTATCACCGATGAGATCTGCGCAAGCTTCGAATCCTGGTCCCAGACCCAGGGAGCTTCGATTGTTGCTATCCTGCCACTTCCGGTAGCGGTTTTAGCATGGGCCAATAACACCCTGGCAACAAAAGATCGTGATTCTCTTGTCGTCGTCGCGACCGACCAAGGCGCGGTCAGTGCCGGATTTAAACGCCGCAGTTTGATCTACATTTCCCAAGAGGAAACCGCTTCGGATGCATTCTCGGTTCTCGAGCGGGAGACCGACGATCTGGGCCTGGATTGCCCAGTTCGATACCTCTGGGCACTCAACCACAGTGAGGAACGGCGCACCATCCCCGAAGACCTCGTCATTATCGATGAAGAGAATATCCAACGGATCAGCGGGGCGTCTCTCGCACTTCAAGAGGGCCACGGCAAAAAGATCAAACACGATCAGCCTCTAGCCCATTTGCTCAACTGGCTGGTAACCCAATGAAGCCTTGCCTGATTTCCAAAGAGGTTCTGGCCCGACAGGTATACCGGTATCATCCAGCCTACCGGTTAGCGGCATTTTTGCTCTGCTGCTTCTTGCTCGCCCAAGTTCCCTTTGTCGCATGGATTGTCTATGAGAGAGACCTCACACAGCAGAGGCAGGCAAGGGCCGCTCAATTGGCTACGGATACCGCCAGAATCGGGCGCGAGCGAAAGGGCCTTGCCGACACCGAAAAAAAACTTAAGCGCATCCAGGATTTAGCACCGATACTCCGCGCCCGTCTGCCAATAAGCGCTCTGCTCGGCAAAATAGAACAGCTCGCCCCTCCCAATCTAACGCTTTCCAAAATAACGATCGACGCCGAAGCGTTCCAGCCTATCCAGATCGAGACTGGATTGTTTCAGGCTCCTCGACAAATACGTATCGAAATCGAAGGTGAAGAACCGGTGCAGGGCGGCGCTGCAGACCCGTCCAACAAATTAGCGCAAGCGCTTCTACTGAGTTTGCCTCCCGGAAGCAAGATAGCTGACAATAGCCCCGTAAATGGACAACGCTATAAAACTTTCCGACTCACATTATTCGCTCCTACTAACGGTAACTACTACGGGCTGGGTGTGACAAAGTTAGCCACCCAAAATTCGCTATGAGGGCAACGACAAACGGCACTCCAAAACCGCAATCCGCTCTTCTATTGGCAGTTTTGATTCTCGCGCTCTTGGGTGCACAAACCTATTGGCTTTATCGTTGGCACGGCTTCAATGAAGACCTTTTACTCGCCAACACTCGGCGGTCAGGCGAGAATGCGCTGGATTCGCGCAAAATCACGGATCTCATCGCCGCCTCGGTTCGCATCAACGGCCTCTACCTCCGCCTTCAGGATCCGCTGCCCTCCAGCGCTCCAAACCTGCCGCAGCTTCCCGCTTCGGTTGGCTATGGTCTTCCCCAGACGGAGCCAACCGTCATTCAGGATTTGGTCAAGATGGGTCTAGCCGCTGTGCCATCCGCGGTGACGCGAACGGAAGCTAGCAGTAGTTACGACCTTGGTTCTACTCGATTCGAGTTTCACCGCCTGATCCCGTTGATCGCGCAAGCCGAAAACTCCAACGTCCTTCTTTTCTTTGACCACCTGGAACTCGTCCGCCCCAAGACAACCGAGCCTTTTTCTCTGCGGCCAACCGCTCTCCAGGCACGATTCACGGCCAGGATCTTTACCGCAGGAACAAGATGATCATTCACGTCGTTTCCTTACTATTAGGAAGTGCTCTAAGTCTTTACGCCCAAGTCGAGATACCTGAACTCGATATCTACAACTATCTACCTTCCCAACGCGATCCGTTTATCTCCTCTAGAGCTTTAACAACCCTGTTGGACGAAAGAGTAGAAATTCCAGGGGTGGCAAGCACAGAGTTGATGCACCGATTTTTAGAGAAACTCACTAAGTCGATTAAAGATCAGTTAAGCGTGGGCGGACTAAGCACCGATGACAACCAGCTGGACGCCACGGCCCTCATCAACGGCATGACTTTCCACCAAGGCGACACAGTCCCTCTTGATCTCGACGACAAAACTCTCCGTGAGTTAGATCAGTTAGCACAAAGTTTTGGTCTAACGCTCACACGCACCCCGGAGAACGCCATCGCTATTGAGATCGGCAGGATCAGCAGTGTGGGTGTCGATTTACAGCTTCCAGGATTTAGGGCCTCAATCTGCCAATTGCCTTTGGAGACAGACGAGCCGTCGACCACGATCAAGCTAACCAAAAAACTCAAGGATAAAAAACCGTGACTAGCAAAAGGCTCTTCATCCGGGTAGTATTGCTGCCGCTATTAACAGTCACGGCCTGGGCTCAACAGCTGCCCGGGCCGGAATCCCCGCAAAACGCGCCGGATGGGCAACCAGTGGCCCAGGCCACGCCCACGCCCGAAGCCTCAGCCCTAGACAATCTCCAAAACGCACTCGACGAGCAAAACACTACACAACCCGAAGTAGCGGCTGATCCCAACAAACCTCGTACACACCGATTTACCAATCAACCGGTCGGCACGGTGCTTCGTGCCCTCGCGGAAGAAGCCCAAATCAGTTACATCGAGCCCGCCATCAACCCGGAGGAGCGCATCTCGCTCACATTGCCCTCCATGACACCCATCCAAGCCTTCTACGCCGTCGCAGAAGCTCGCGGCTTTAGAGTCAGGACTAGTCGCAAAACCGATGTTTTAACCTTGAGCCGCTCCGATATCAATGCACCCAGCTATTACGAAGTCCGTGCCTATAAGCTCCGGTACCAAGCCGCGGAAGACCTAAAACAGGCGGTGGCAGGATATCTAGGTATCACCGTTAAGCCTGTCTCTCCCAATAACCCGGCCTATCCCCCGACCGGCAATAGTCAACCCGGTTCGGCGGCCTATGCAGGCGCGCCGGAGGTTAACGGTGGAGCGAATGGAGGAATCCAAACGCTCTACACCGCGGGGACCGAACAATCGGCTCCAAGATTCGTGTCCGGCCTTCCTTTCGACAATCCCCTCTCGGGAGGCGGGCAATATAAGGAAGATCGGGTCTGGATTGAACGCTCAACCAATTCAATCATGGTCAATGCCACCCCCGAAGAACACGAGGCTTTAGCGGCGCAAATCAACCTCTGGGATCGCCGGGAAAATCAGATCCAGATTAACACCTACGTCGTGGAGGTCAGTAACAGTGACGATCTATTTGGAGGGGTGGACTGGAGCAACACTCTGGGCGCAAACGGCGCCACGTTCACCTTGACAGGTAACGTCGGATCTCCGCCCAATACCATTTTTTCGAGTGGTTTCGGAGGCGCGTTTTTCCATAACGGCTTGATTTTGCAATTTCCCACTGTCCAGGCCACGATTCACGCTTTGTCCCAACGCGGTAAACTGAAATCCACCAACTCGCCGGTCACTTATACCCGTACGGGCGAGCCCGTACAAATCAGGTCAGTAACGAACCAAACGATATTTCTACAAACCGCCGCAACCGCTAATGTCCAGGCAACGACTACGCCCTACGTCTTTACGACCGGCTTGACTATCGATGTCGTTCCGCGGATCTTAGCCAACAACATCATCGACCTGAAGATTAACCCGGCGCTCTCTACGCAATCGGGAACTTCTGCTGCGCAGCCCGGAACAAATACCACGGTCCCGGTTATCTCGACCAGATCCGCCACGGCTGACGTCGAAGTCCGAAGCGGTGAGGCCGCGGTCATTGGCGGCATAACGGAAGATACGGATAATTATTTGACCAATGGGGTTACTGGTTTGCACCGGATTCCGATTCTCGGTTATCTCTTTAGTTGGCGCCAGAAAAACAAGGACCGGACAAACCTCATCATTATCGTGTGGCCAAGAATCGTCCAAGGAACCTTTAAGCGCACCGATCGCCTTGGGCAAGACGAAGCCGACTCGGTAGACAATCTCGGGGATCTGCCCGGAGAACCACCTCCAATCCGCACCGGACGCGAAGGAAAACAGCCAATGGGTAAAGCGGTATACTTTCAACAAGCAAAACCAAAGAAAGCAGCTACAACGGGACAACGCCAATAAGCTTCTTTCTTTTTCTGTTCAACTTTTCTCCTCGGGAATGCAAGCGCCGATCATCCGCAGGAACCCACGTGCCGCCTTTGCACTCATTGACCCATTGATCGGGTTGTTGGCCGTCGCCACGGTCATGGTCGGCGTTCTCAATTTCTGGCGACTGGCCGAATACAAGTGCGATAGGGCCAGAATCGATGCCCGCGTGACCCAAATTCTGCGGGAAAGCAGCGATTATGCGGCCTACATATCCTATGATCGACTGCCTGCCGACGGGGCTCAGTTACGCTCCGGCTTTTTGCTCCATCCCCTCGATCCGACCACCGGAACTTACAAACAAATCTACCCCTTCAGCGTGACAGTGGCGGTTACCACAACAAATGCCGGCACCGCTGCCGAAGTAAAAGAAATTGTCTTAACCCTCACCTATAACACCAATCCCCAACCTGTATCCACGGATAGCTCCCGGGAAACAATTCGCACTAATGCACTCACCCGGGTCAAAACCTAGGATCAGTGTCCCAGGCGGCTTTACGCTCATTGAAGCGCTGGTTGCTTTGCTGCTCTCGGCAGTGGCCACGGGAGTCATCACCGACACGCTCACCGGTGTCCTGAAACGCAGCTACATCACGGTCGAGGAGACACGCGCTTCGGACGAGTCTGAACGCTTTGCCTCAAGCTTCACACAAGCAGGAAAATCTGCAACCAGTTGGGCCATCTACGCCGACCGAACGGCGTACCTGGCCGACCCCGTGGCCAACGTGGCCGTCAACGGCAATGTTTTGGTCTTTGTGGATCAATTGCCAGACGCTACGCTAGTCGCCCAAATCTTCGTATACGATCCGGTAGCGCAGACGCTTGCCCGCTACGAGAACAGCCTGGATCAACAACGGTCACTGTTGAATAAAGTCGTGTTCACTACCGGAAACCCAACTGTATTTGCCCAAGATTTGGGATTAGTTCAAGCACATTGGACGGTCCAGAGCACCTACGAACTACTAGATTGCGAGGCTTATGGAACCCCTCTCAGGATGCGTTGACGACCAGCGCCGCGTGAGGCAAGTCCAGGGGAACGTCCTCGTGATCTTGCTTTGTACAGTAGCAGTGCTCGGTCTCATTGGAGGAGCTCTATTTGAGATAGCGAACGCCGCTCGGGAAAGAGCGTTAAAAACCCAGTACCGGGACCGTGCCGTTGCCAGTACCGAATTTAGCGTGGAGGCCATTCGCCAATCAGCCATTCAGCAGCTCCAGCAACAAGCTTGGCTCGATGTCGGAAGCCTCGACACCGATCAAACCCAGACGCACGGATCCAAGGAAACCGGCTACTACAATCTCAATCTCCAGGCCACGGCCCAAACGCCGAACAATCAAATATGGGCCACGCAAACCCACAACAGTTTCCAATCTCTAACCGCTCCAGATGACCCGTTTCGCGGGGTAGCGGCAGTCGTGAACACGTTCACTGTAACGGCCGACGCCCAGAGCACCCTATCGAGCCCAACCGATAGCAGGTTTGCTTTACCCTCTATGGCGCTTACCCCGCAGATCAGCGTACGTCAAATTCCCGTATCCGAGTTTACCCTCTTCTCCTCAGCAAGCTTCCAGGTCGCGTCTCCGTTTATGCCAATCGTTGGTCGGGTCCATTCGGAAGGGGATCTTATCGTTTGGGGAGGAAAATATATCTCGATTTATCCGGTGACGGCAGCCGGCAACATCAGCCTTGTGCATAACGGATCGCTTTTTGCTCAATCCGGTCCAAACCAACCACAGGCAAACCTCCCCTTTGAATCGACCACCAACAACGAGTGGCTCGCCATGTCCCGATCGGTCGAGCGATCCAACATTTTAAGTGGGAGTGATCTGCCGATGAGTATGGTTGAAGCTGCCGACATCAACGAGATGACGGCTCAAGACTCCCGTCCCGCCAATAATCCAATTGCGCAACAACAGCTGTGGCGACAGTGCAGCCGGATAGTACTTGAGAACAATGGCACGATCACTGTTAGCAGTGCTTCTGGCGCGCCGGCCAGCTCGCAAGAGAAAAGCGCTTTTACCTGTTTTGTGTCCCCCACCAATCCCGGCGCCCCAGTTATTATCTTTAATGTATTAAAAGAGCCCCCTTCGGCCGGCCGCAACAGCTTTTACATTTCATCTTCGAATCCCAATGCAGTCGTGCTTATCACGAACGCTGCCAATCTTCCCAGCGATATGGCGATCGTAAGCCCTCTTGCGGTTTCCGTCGCAGGCGGATTCAATAACCTTGGAGTACCGAAAGCTGCCTCCATTACGGCCAAAAGGGTGTCTGCGGTCCCGGTAAATTAGTGTGTAGGGGTCAACCGGTAATCCAACAATCAAAAGAGCTACATGCCACAAGAAAATCCACCTCGATCCGACCAATTCTGGATGGCTGAGCCTCTGAGCATTCTGATTCAGGCGGTCTTAACCAAAGCCTTCAATCTGGAGGGCGCCGAAATCGAGGTCGCCACCGGACAGGTTCTCCAGTACATCGAGTTCCTTTCTCAGAGCAACACGCTCGAAGAAGCGTGGCAACAACGCTCCTTCTATGAGTTGCTCGTCGAGAATGCCGAGGTCGACGAAAACGCTCCCAAATCAAGTCACGAGCTCTTTGTGAGCATCTTTCGCTCCAACCGCCAGATGGCGCCCACCGCGATCGATTTCGAAACTTATTTTCCCGCCGCCCTCGAACAGGTTAATATCCCGCCGGTACCTGTCCCGATCGTGCCTATCTCCTACCGGTTTAAACCCGGTGATCCCGTTGCGAACGAGGTCACGGTGGTCAGCTGGATTCCCGGCTTAGAGCTGCAGATGCGAACGCCCTACTGGGCCGCCTTAAATGAATTTTTTGCCGCACGGCGCGTATCCTGTTTGTGGGCTGAACCGGAGGCCGTCCGCAGATTTCTGGCAACGGCCCGGCAACCTCTCCGGACAGTCCCGCGACTTCCCCGGGAAACCATGAAGGGGATTTTGTTGGACTACGCGGACAAACACTCCCGGCCGTGGATCGATTTGCGCACGTTCGTTCCCAATCGCGAGCTGATTCAAGAGTTCGGCCTGGGTAGGATGCAGCACTTCACGCTCGTCCCTTTGAGCTGGCACAAACCGTTTTTGACAATGGCGGTCGCTAAACCTCTTTCCCCGCAAAGCAAAGCGTTTATTTCACAAGGGCTGCATAGCCCTGGCACAATATTCACCGACGTCCTCGCGGACGAGAACTTGATTAAAGAATGGATCGGCCGAGTTGCCAGCGACGCCGCGAATATTAAGAAATTCGCGGCATCGGTGCGAATTGACACCGCTCAATTGCCTGACGCGAAGAAGCCCAAACGGATCGATTTGCAGAGCCTGCAAAAGAATGTTTCAAATCGTCAACCGGAAGACGTGGTCGAAATCGCATTGGCCAGGGCTATTGATTGCAACGCTTCTGATCTAATGTTTCAGAGCCTTGCCCACAACCGGACGCTCAGGATCAAATTCAAAGTAGATGGAGACTGGACGGAGCCTGTAGAACTAGTCGATATCGGGCAAAACGTTCTTAGCTTCCTTAAAACCCAGGCCCGGCTTGATACCTCCAAAAGTGACAAGCCTCAAGACGGCCAGTTCCGCCGAGAATACGAGAGCCGAGAATATCTGTTTCGTATCAACACGACCTTTAACTTTAACATGGAAACGGCGATCCTGCGGTTGCAAGCAGACATTAATTTTATTCCGACCATGGAGGCGTTAGGCATGGCGCCTTATCTTTGTACTGCGATTCGGGAATTCATCGCCAGCCCACAAGGGTTAATGATTTTCACGGGTCCCGCAGGATCTGGCAAATCGACGAGCATCTACTCTATGCTCAAGGAACAGCCGGCCAGGCGAATGAACATCATCACCGGCGAATGCCCAATTGAGGTTGTTATTCCGTGGGCTACCCAGGACGAAATCAGTGAGGGAGGGCGCTACACATTTCCTTCCTTCACCCGGTCGCTGCATCGACGCGCTCCCTGTATCGCAGTGATTCAGGAGATTCGTGATGCGGAAACCGGCGAAGCCTTAATCGGGATCTTCAATATTGCCTGCAGAGTCATCTCCACCCTGCACACCAACTCGGCAGCTCATATCCCCCACAGGCTGGAGTACTTCAAGGTTCCAATCCATTACACCGCTTCGGTTTTAAAACTCGGTGTTCATCAACGCCTGGTCCGAAAGTTGTGTCCCGCTTGTCCGGAGGAAGTGCCGATTCCTAACATTGAGTACCTCAGTGCGACCGGCATAAAACCTGAATGGCTCGAAGAGGCGACCACGCTCCTCAGAGGGACGGGTTGCCCGAAGTGTCAAGGGAAAGGATACATCGGCCGCACCGCGATATTTGAATCCCTGGTGGTCGATCAGGAGATCGAGCAGGCCATTACCCTCAATCAGTCGCCCCGCGAAATTCGCTCTTTAATGAGCGCACGCGGCGAAAAGACTCTCTTCGAACAGGCTGTACGGTTGGCGGCACGACAAGCAATTTCCTTGGAAGAGGCCCTTCGGCTTCGAAGCGCGGGCGAGTAGCCCAATTCCGCACACGCACACGTAGCCAAAAAATCAGTCGCACTTCCCACGATCGCCATAACCTCTGCGAGATAACTCTGCGGGACCATGACCAAAACGATGAAGCCGGCCTTTAAGGAATCCGGTCTGGGAACGCCGGGCAAAGAGCAGAAGTAGAAGCCTCATCATCTGGATCAAGAAAAAAAGTGATCGAATCGTCGAGGTTGCAAATCCAGACTTCCGTGGCGCCGGCGTCGAAATAGAGCGCACGTTTTTCGTCGATCTCGGCTGGTGTGTTAGATGGCGAAAAGATCTCGACGCAGATTTCCGGTGCGCGAGTGAAAAGGACGGGTTCCTCGTCGATCTCCGAACGCTGTTGCCTGAGCCAGGCAACGTCGGTTGCCTTGACGCCGTCGGTAGTCGAAATGGCGCATTCGGTGAAAGGCATGCCGTCAGGGAGCAAGCGCTCGAAGAGAGCGGCGATTCGAGCCTGCCGTCGAGAGTGACGAGCAGCGGGAGTGGACTCATAATGATATGTCCGTGCCGATCAGTCTCGATCCGGCTTAGAGGTGGATGCGGTAGGGAGGTGGATGCGGTAGGGACAGGTCAAATATCGCAGGCGAGCGTGTATTTTAGCTACACTTTTATCTTTTGTTCTGTATAATCTGCTTCACTCCCATGAGGTTCCCGCGCGTCAAGGCTGAGGGTCAGAGTTTTTACCACTGCGTTTCCAGAGTGGTCGACCGTCAATTCATTTTCCAGACCGCCGGCCACGGTTCCCCAGAGGCCGAAAGATTTGTCCTAC
>DATMQC010000208.1:0-4271 GCA_035567275.1 Chthoniobacterales bacterium
GTCCAAACCAAACCTGAAATGGGTGTTTATCCTGATTCGGTTGCCGATCGACTGCGACGCGATCCATCGCAAAATGCAAATCCGCGGAAGGTGGGACTCCTGGCCCTGATTGCAATACTTGGGATCGCTGGAGTCGCTGTCCTCTGGTATTACCACGGTGCAGCCAGAAAAATCCCATCAGCAGGAGGCCTTTACTTTTTTTCGAGAATGGAACTTCCCGTGCATCGATTTGCGCAGGACGATCCACGTTGGTCTGACGATCCGCTTGGACCAACGCAGGCAACCATGGGAGCTGAAGGTTGCGCGGTCTCGTCTTCAGCGATGGTTCTGGCATTTTATGGTCAAGACGTCGACCCAGGCCGTCTGAACGCATTCCTCACAATGAATGGCGGGTTTACGCCTGAAGGTTGGTTGTATTGGGAAAAGGCGGCGGACTACGTGCCCGGAATGGTTCGGCACGCCTACGAAGATCTGCCTTCTTATTTCCTCATTGATTCGAATCTGTTGCGGGGCAATCCCGTCATCGTGCGGATCCACTTGCCGAGCGGCATAACGCATTTCGTCGTCATCATTGGAAAGACCGGCTTTGACTACCTGGTTCAGGATCCTGCCTCCGGCGGAGAATCTGGGGTGTATCCGTTACGGAAACTGGCGCATGAAATTGAAGCGCTCAGATTTTACGAGAGAATTCGGAAGGAGTAATCCTGCATTCTTACGTCCTGCCTTTGCCTTACTAAGCCTTGGCTTTTACGACTGGAGTGAAACCAAGCAGGGAAGCTCAATCCGATTTTCGACGCGCCAGCGCTGGGTGCATCTTGGCGCTTGGTTTGTGGCAATTACAGGAATCTTGAATATCCTTGATGCGGTTTGGCCGAACGAACCCGGCGTTCTAGACTTGAAGAAGACCCGAGTGATAATGCGAATTGATCATAGCTTTACCAGCGAAAAGAGGCGGACGATTCTAACCATCGTACTCACTTTCTGTTTGCTTGCGCTGAGCGGGGTAGGTGCCTTTTTGCTCCTCTGTCAATGGTGGGTCTACGAAGCCGGCGATAATCGGATCTTCAAGAGTGCCGATGATGTCCCTGAAAACGAAGTTGGCCTGGTACTCGGAACCGCAAAATGGCTCGGTAACGGGAAGCTTAACCGGTTCTTTTCTTTCCGAATGGATGCGGCCTACCGCCTTTATAGATCCGGGAAAGTAGGTAGCCTTTTGCTGAGCGGAAATGGGCTCACCCCGGGCCGGGGCGAGCCGGAGCAGATGAGAAACGAGCTGATTGCGCGCGGCATCCCCGCCGACGTGCTCAAGCTAGACAATGGCGGTATTCGGACCCTTGACTCCATTGTACGAGCCAAGCGTGTTTACGGTCTGAATCAACTGACGATTGTGTCGCAGGAATTCCACAATCGCAGGGCCCTCTTTTTCTGCCGCGCCTATGGAATAGATGCAGTAGGTTTCAACGCGGAAGATGTCCCGACGTCCGAGGCGCTCCGGACTTTTCTACGAGAGTCTCTTGCTCGTGTCGACGCAGTGCTTGAGATAACCCTAGCGAGGCCGCGCCCCTGACCGGGGAGACGTAAGGATCTCAAGGTCGCGTTGGGAGCAGCGCCGCTGGAGCGTGACGCTCGATTGAGATGACAAATTTAAATTAAAAGCTAGTTTGCGAGGCGTGTATATCTCGTTGGTAAAGTCTAAGATTCATCGAGCTGTCGTCACTGGAGCAGACGTTAATTATGAGGGTAGTCTGGCTATCTCCGCCGATCTCGCTGAGTTGGCGGAACTCGAAGAGTATGAGCGCATTCTCGTAGGGAACATGGCAAATGGCGAGCGATTTGAGACCTACGTCATCTACGCAGGGCGCGGCAGTGGGGCGATTCTTCTAAATGGCGCAGCTGCGCATCTTGGAAAGCCCGGGGATCGTCTCACGATTATGAGTTTCGGGTTATTTGCCGCACACGAAGAAGCCAGGACTCACCGTCCCAAAATTATCGTTCTTGGCGAAAAAAACGAAGTGCTCCGTCATAAATAGCTTTTTGTGTATCGTCTCACATCGCTGATCTTCATCGCGGCTTCAGTGGGGATGTTTTCGGCTGTAGGCCAGGAAACGGTCGGTGTTACTTCTTCGATTTCCCAGGTGACGGCTTACCTTGATCGTGCCCGGGTGACGCGCACGGCGAACGTGGGTTTGCCTTCGGGAACATCCATTGTCGAATTCGGGGGTCTGCCCGAGAACCTGGACGAAGCTTCGGTTGCGGTAAGCGCAAAATCTGATCGAAGACTAACGATTGAGGGAATAGACATTCGCCAACGGTTTTTGACGGAAAGCGCCAACCCCAGGGCACAGGAGTTAGAGCGTCAGATCCATGAACTGCAGGACCAGAAGAAGTCGCTTGAGGAGCAGAAGGGCGTTATCGGAGAAAAGCGAGAGTTTTTCAAAAACCTGAGTTTGGGACTTGGCAAGGGGGAAAAGGAGGCGATCAACCTCGACGATATCCGCAAACTCTACGCTTTCTATGGTGAGGAGGTTTCGAACCTGGCGGAGAATATCCTTTCGATTGGACGCTCTGAGGCCAAGCTCAATGTTGAAATAGATCGGCTTCAGCGGGAGCTCGACGCGTTGCGCGGCGCCGCGCAGAAGGCGCAGCGAGCGCTTCTGGTCACTATCAAAACGGAAGCAGCCGCAAAAGCGGAATTCGCCGTTCGTTATGCGATTGGCGATGCTTCCTGGGGTTCGAGTTATGACGCGAAAGTTGACTCGAGTACAGGCAAAGTGACTTTGCTGTATAACGCGTTCGTGCGCCAAAAAACGGGCGAAGACTGGAGCAATGTTCGGCTTGGGTTATCGACGGCGCAGCCTGGCAAAAATGGACAGATGGCTGAGCTTACGCCGGCCTTCGTGGACATGCAGGCCGATCATCCAGGGGTTTACGCGATGGCAAGAGCGCTGCCGGCACCGGCACCTGCCCCGGGCCAGGCGCCAAGAGCAAAGGATGAGTCTGCTGAGGTTACGGAAGCTCAGGCTGAGATCCGGCGCATGGGCCTTTCTGTTAACTATGATGTCGGATTGCCGGTGAGCATCCCGAGCGATGGGCAGCCGCATCACACGAACATCATTGTACTTGATCTAGCGGGAGCCCCGCAATACGTCACAACACCGAAACTTGATCCAGCAGTCTTCTTGAAAGTGCATTTGACCAACAGCAGCGAAGCGCAATTGCTTCCGGGACCGCTGAACCTTTTTCGGGACGGAGAGTTTATCGGCAGCGTAGCGATGGGTCTCGTACCACCGACGTCTGAATTCGATCTCTACGTCGGACGTGATGATTCAGTCAAGGTGGAGCGAAAGGAGACTGCCAGCAAAAGGTCGGAGACGGGTTTGCTGAATCGGAAAGAAGTAGAGGAACGGAGGTACCAGATTACTCTGCAAAACTTCAGACCGGGCCCGATTCGTGTGCTGGTTTATGATCAGATTCCCGTGTCAAAAAATTCGGATATTACCGTAAATCAGGGCGACTTTTCGGACAAACCGACGGCAGTGGACAAGGACACTGGCAAGCTGACCTGGGAAATTGAGCTTCCGCCGAAGTTGAAGAAGGTGATCGAGTTCGGCTACTCGGTAGAATGGCCCAAGGGCAAGGAAATCAGCGGCACACTTTGAGAGCCGGTTGCGCAAGGGCCCGTAAAACCTGCGACTGCCTTGGCTCGCGCTGGCGGTGGAACTCTCATCTCAAGCCGCAACGAGTCGAAGATTAGAGTATGGAAGAGCTCACACTCGGTGGGGTCGGGTTCCGAAGCGGCCGTTCTCGCGAGGCAGACGCTTGGGTTAACGCGCTGCCGAGGATGCAACCTGCTCTGGCGCCTGGAGCTTAAACCCGAGAAAACCCTTCGTTGCCTTTGCTACCTTCTGTTCAAACCCTTTCCAAGCTTCTCTTATCTCAGCTACTTTGCCAAAACAGAAGGATCGGGAGAGGTGCCGCCGATCGACCTCAAAACGCGGCTCGCCGGGAGGCTCGCCCTACCGATCACCGGTTCTGAACAGAAGAAAACGAAGACAACGGAGAACCAAGTTCATGCACCGGACGGTCGGGTTTCAAGTTCCTTGCCCAAGTCAGCCGCAGGTACTTGTAAACGCTAGTGCACCGTCTCCTAAATCCCTTTGGTTTCGCCGCAGGTCAGCTGGCTGTTTTTCAAGGCGCGAGCGAAGCGCCCATATCTGAATCGATACGGGCCGAGCGAGCAACGCGGAAAAACAGCCAACCGGCCGCGGCCC
>DATMQC010000209.1:0-4814 GCA_035567275.1 Chthoniobacterales bacterium
GGCGGTGCGCAATCGGGTTCAGACCTATTTTGAGAAAAGGAATCCGGATGATTGCAAGTCAAGCATCGTATTCATCGGCTACCATCCAAATCGGAAGATGGTCGCGGACCTGATGAGCCAACTAACAAAAACGGAATGGCAGTAGCGACGGGGTCATGTCTCAACTTTCAACATTCGCTACGCCTTTTTTTTATTGCGGCGATCTTGCTCAGCGAATGTTGAAAGTTGAGACATGACCCCGTCGCCCTTATGCATTGGACTGCCGCCCAGCCAGGTTGTTTGGATGCTGAACGAGAGTTAATCCTCATCGATCAAACTCCCGGAGAAATCATTTTTGTCAGCGCTGCTGACACAGATCTGACTTCGGTTTCCATGGTATGGCGTGAACACTTCGGCAACCGGTTGCGGCTTGCGCACGCTTTCGCGTTACGGCAACCGGTTGCAGCTGACAATTACATCGAGACGGTTGTCCGAAAATCGAAACTTCTCGTTGCCCGGCTTCTGGGCGGAAAATCGTATTTCGGGCATTTCATCCAGGGTCTGCTCGATTTAAAGGAGGATGGCGACGGGCCGAGGTGCCTGGTCTTGCCGGGAACAGCTTCGGATGATCTCGAAGGGTTGAGCGATTTCCCGCTGGCTGTTTGCAAACGCATTTCTGAATTTTTTGAGAATGGCAGCCAAGAGAATCTGCGGCGCGCCGCAAGCTGTATTGAGCTATTGGTTGAGGGTGGCCTGGATGAGTTACCTGAAGCGGTGCAAATCCCGGAATTCGGCATCTACAAGGCTTCAGCCAACCCAGGGGTTGCCACGGTTTGGATTTGCTTTTATCGCGCCTGGCTGCAAGCCGGTGATCTGGACGTAATCGATTCTTTGTTTTCCGCGCTCGAAGCCGGTGGAATGAAGGTAATCTGCTTTTATTCAGTTTCGCTCAGGAACCCCCTTGCGCAGGCGGAGCTCCTGAAACGTGCGCAGGTAGATCCTCCGGATCTGGTGGTAACAACGCAAAGCTTTTCGCTGGGGGCAAATGACACCGAACGAATTTCGATCTTTGAAGAACTGAATTTGCCGGTGTTACAGTTGCCGGTTGCGCTTTGTTCCAGACAGGCCTGGCTGAAGAATCTTGCGGGCCTTTCTCCTGCCGAGATTGCGATGAACATCGCTTTGCCCGAACTGGATGGACGTCTGTTTGGCGCCGTAATCGGATTTAAGGAAGAAGAGAAATGGATTGAAGAAATTGAGTTTGCCGTAAAGCGGTTGCGATCGGATCCCTCGCAGATCGCCTATGCGTCCGAATGGATCAAAAATTGGATTTCGTTGCGACGACTCTCTAACCAGGATAAAAGAGTTGCCGTCATCCTCTCAAACTATCCGAATCGCAACGGAAGGATCGGGAATGGTGTGGGCCTCGACACGCCTGTGAGCACGGTAAGACTGCTTGAAGCGTTGCGGGCGCAAGGCTACCGGGTCGAACCTTGCCCTCGAGACGGTGAAGAATTGATGCGGTGGTTACAGTCCGGAATTACAAACGATCCGGAACAATCCTACGGCAAGCAATGTCTTCAATCGGTTAAGGTAGATTTGGTTGAGAGATTTTTCGATTCGCTGCCGCAGCAGCGCCGGCTTCAAATCGAGAATGATTGGCCGGAAGCCATCGTTCAGGATATTCCCGTCGCCGGTATCCAACTCGGCAATCTGTTTGTTGGGATCCAGCCGCCTCGCGGTTTCTCACAGCAAGTGCAGGCGATTTATCATAGTCCAACTCTTTCGCCGCCACCCGCGTACCTTGCATTTTATTTCTGGATTCGGAAGAAATTTGCGGCAAATGCAATCATCCATCTTGGCAAGCATGGGAATTTGGAATGGTTGCCCGGCCGGAGCGTTGCACTCGGCGACGATGATTTTCCGCGTCTCTGTCTTGGACCGTTGCCGCATTTCTATCCCTTCATTGTCAACAATCCCGGAGAAGGTTCTCAGGCGAAACGTCGATCTGCTGCGGTGATCGTTGATCACCTGACGCCTCCTTTAAGCCGAGCCGGATTGTACGGAGAACTCGAGAAGATGGAGCGTCTGCTTGAGGAACACGCTCATTGCCGCAACCTTTATCCGAGCCGAATGGAAGAGTTGGAGCGTGAAATGACGCGGCTTCTGGAAAGTTCGCATTGGCGCGATGAGCTTCCGGGAAGCTCGAAGTCTATCGATGCGATCGGCAATTTTCTTTGTGAAATAAAAGAAAGCCAGATTCGGTCTGCTCTCCATATTCTGGGTGAACCACCAAAAGGGGAACGTCAGATCGATTTTCTGTTGAGCGTTCTTCGCGTGCGCAGCGGTAGCCGCCCAGATCTGTTTGAAGCGTTGTACGAAACGATGACGCGCCTCGGTGGCATGAGATACGACCCCGCTGTAGGGTCAGCGGCGGTAGGGCCAGATCTCCGAGCTGGCCGCGGGACGGAGGCGAAGGTAGGGCCAGACCTCCGAGCTGGCCGCGAGAACGAGCCAATGGTAGATCGCCAGAGGGCGGTCGCCTCGGAGATGCGACCCTACCAGATGCGACCCGAGAACGAGCCGTTTTCATTGGATTCGCTTACACCGGGTGAACGCGATTTGCTGGAAGTAACGGCTCGTAGTTGGATCATGGATACTTTGGATCGTGGCGATGCACCGGACGAACCCGGTGATCTACGGGAACTCCGCGCGTTCATTCGCCGCGTGCTGGTTCCAAGGCTTTCGCTGTGTGAAAACGAGCTCAAGCGTATCATCGCGGGGTTAAATGGGGAGTTTATCCCGCCGGGTGCGGCGGGAGCGCCAACAAGAGGGCGTGTGGATGTATTGCCAACCGGTAGGAATTTTTTTGCAATCGATCCGAGAGCTGTCCCTACCAGGACGGCGTGGGAATGTGGCAAACGAATCGGCAACCAGCTTCTGGAGCGCCATTTGCAGGAACACGGAGAGTATCCGCGAAAGCTGGCGCTGGTCATATGGGGTACGTCAAACATGCGGACGGGAGGTGACGATATCGCGCAAGCGCTGTGGTTATGGGGCTGCGAACCGGTGTGGGAGGAGGCTTCAGGGCGCGTCGTCGATTTTCGTATTCTTCCAATGAGTTTGCTGGGGCGGCCGCGTGTCGATCTGCTGCTGCGCGTTTCGGGGTTATTCCGCGATTCCTTTGGGGAGACGATGCGACTTCTCGCAACGGTACCGAAGAGACTCGCCGAACAGGATGAACCTCCGCATCTCAACCCGATCCGGGCATCATGGCTTCAGGATGTTCAAACCGCAACGGAGCGGGGAATCGAGCGCGAAGAAGCTTTACGAATTGCGACGCTTCGGGTTTTCAGCTCCGAACCAGGCGCCTACGGAACCGGTTTGTTGTCGCTGATCGATGCGGGAAATTGGAAGTCGGCGCGCGACATCACGGACGTCTTTTGCAAATGGGGAGGTTTTGCCTTTGATAGCGAGGGAATGGCCCGAGAACAGCTCGATTTGTTCCGGGCGAGACTTTCTGAAATTGAGGTGGTTCATCAGAACCAGGATAACCGTGAACACGATATCCTGGATTCAGACGACTACTTCCAATTTCAGGGCGGTCTGCATGCCGCGGTGCGGCACCTCCGCGGAAAAGCCCCTGCCAGCTATCATGGAGATTCGAGTGCACCTGAGCGGCCTCGAGTTCGGACCTTGGAGGAAGAGTTGGTGAAGGTGATTCGCAGTCGCGTTCTGAATCCTCGCTGGATTGATGCTATGCGGCGCCATGGTTACAAAGGCGCATTCGAAATGGCTGCAACCGTTGACTACCTATTCGGGTATGGCGCGACCACGGATTTGGTCAAGGACACCCATTACCAGGAAGTTGCGCAGACGCTACTGCTCGATCCGCGACAGCAGGAGTTCTTTAAGAAGCATAATCCTGTCGCCCTTCAGGAGGCGGCGGAAAGAATGCTGGAAGCGGCTGAGCGCAGGCTTTGGAAACGTCCAGATGCGGAAACGGTGTCCGCGCTTGAAGAATGCCTGCTTGAACTGCAAGGTCAGCTCGAATGACACAGTTTCCGTTTGCGGCGATCGTAGGAATGCAGGACGCAAAGAACTCGCTCATCTATCATGCGATTGATCCTCGCATCGGCGGTACTCTCCTTCTCGGGCACCGTGGCTGCGCAAAGAGCACTTTGGCGCGCGCGTTTGCCGAAGTGTTGCGCCTTGCTTCGGACCAGCCTGCCCCGTTTGTTGAAGTTCCGCTTGGCACCACGGAAGATCGCTTGCTTGGATCGGTCGACGCGCAATCGCTTGTAGAGAAACAGCTCTGGAGCGGTCGCAGCGGGCTAATCGAAGAGGCGCATGGCGGCGTTCTTTATATCGATGAAATTAATCTTTTGCCTGATCACCTCGCCGATTTGATCCTCGATTCAGCATCTTCCAATCAGTATCGGATGGAACGCGACGGTATTACGAGAGTCGTTGAATGCCGATACATTTTGATTGGAACGATGAATCCGGAAGAAGGCGATTTGCGTCCGCAGCTTTCAGACCGATTTGCTCATGGCGTCCCGATTCAGGATGACTTCAGTCCTGAAGAGCGGATGGAGATCGTCCGCCGCAGAATCGAGTATGATGATCGACCGGACGCGTTCGTCGGGGCTTATCGGGAATCGACCTCCGCATTGGCAAATGGAATCTGTGCTGCCCGACAAATTCTGCCGGCGGTGAGCATTTCGGACGAACGGCGGATGGCGGTTGCTGCGAAAGGCAGGGTATTTCAGCTTGAAGGTTTGCGTGCCGAACTGGCTGTCGTCCGAACGGCGCGTTGTGCCGCTGCGTGGGCA
>DATMQC010000210.1:0-12550 GCA_035567275.1 Chthoniobacterales bacterium
TTTTACTTTCGCGGTTCCGAGCTCCCAAATTGGATTTCCATTTGTCCCAATCACCGCCGATTTCTGCAATCACGTGCGCAAAGGCGTCATCGAAAGCCATGTTGGTGGACTTCATGAGCGCCCTGGCTTGAGCTTCTAGGACCGTGTATTTATCCCGCGCCCGCTGCTCGATAAGCTTGGTTCGTCTGCTGAACTTCTCGACTAGTTCCCGGCTCACGCTCGCCAGCTCAAAATGGCTCTCTGTCCGGCGAATACCATAGCCGGCGACTTGGAGCTTCGACGCAACTAGATGGTTAAAGTGCGCCTCGAAGAAGACTCGATCTGCGACCGTATTCCCGATCTCCAGTGCCTTCCATTGTTGCTCGACCTCATCGAAGGTTGCGTTCATGGCGAAGACATGGATGTGATAGTGTGGGTCGGGTATCCCATCAACGGGCCTGGTCTCGCTGTGGATGAACTTCGCGTAGATTATGTTCGGGCTAGGGCGATTTTCCTGCCGATAGCCTTTGCACTGCTGACATGGAACATCGCGCAATTTCGCGAGGATTTTCAGGCCGCGATCTTGGTAAGTTGTTCAACATCAGCGTAACACGCGGCGAGCAGAGCGGTGATGATTCGGCGACCCTTGGCAGTGAGCTGATAGCGATGAGTGCGTGGGAGTTTGCGCAGAAGTCAATGAGCTCGCAATAGTGCAAAGTGGCGAGTAATGGCTCCACTCCTGCGTCGGATCTCGAGCTTGTCGGTTTTGGTTGCTTTAGCTGGGTAGAGCAAAGCGCGGAGATCAGCGTTACGGATGCCATTAAGAGCGAACTCGCCGCGGCTGAGGGCCAAGAGTAAAGTGTGATCCTTCTGCGCCAGGGCGTTGAGTCCGCGATAGCGTTTCCCATTGCGAGTAATCGGGCGGCAGACTTCAGCTGCTTCTTGCAGAAGTGAGGGCGAACCGGTAACGCTGGCTAGGGCCTCAAGGTAACGGTGATTGGCCGCTCGACATACTTGGCCTCGTCGATACATGTCGCAGACTCCTTTGCGCAAGATTCTCCAGCGCTTCTGCCCTGTAGGCTCGCCTTCTCTAGCCCGATAGATTCTAAACTCCCTGGGCCGCACGATGGTAGTTTCGACTCGCAGAACGCTGCCCTCCTTGTCGTACATCTTGAGCGAGTTGCCATTGAGGGTATGGCGGATTCGGACTCCTTCGGGTCGTCGTTGGAGTCGAGAGCTTAGTTGGCCTTGAAAGCTGGCGCGTGCTTTGCCGCTATACGCGGGAACCTTTCTGCCAAGGAAGCGCAGCACGTCTGGACTCTGGAAGGTGCTGATGGCATGGCGGATAAATTTGGGATAGAGCTTTTGGAGTTCCTCGGCTTGATCGAAGAGCACATCGGTAGCGTATTCGCTTTGGGAAGCACTCCAGTAGTAGCTCAGGTCGGCCATCGGAGCCGTAATTTCGCCATGCAGAGGATAAGCGATTTCTAAAAAAGAGTTCATCAGTGCCGGCCAATTACTGCGTAATTGTTCATCGAGGAGCTGCTGAGCTGCCGCGCAATCCTCGATACAGATAAAACAGTTGTCCCGCTGCTGATAGTCAAAGCCGGCTCGATCCAGCTGGCGGGCTAGCCATTGCCGACCGTTGAGGCACACGTCCACGCTGAAGGGAAACCAAGTTTGCACCCGGATATGCATCACCCCAATTTCAGGGTGCTGATAATAATGATACAGATGGGTGCACTTGGCAGACTCCATGACCAAGCGCAGCATCTTGGTTTGGCGATCGCCTCGGACCCGGAATGATAAACAGGGTTCCACACAGCTCAAAAGAGCGATCGGTCCTTCCTCGATGTGCTCCTTGGCAACCAAGTCTTGGACCAGTGCTTCTTTACTGAGCTCCGAACTTGGCAATAAATATTGGGCCGTCCTGCCTGCTGGAATCTGTCGTAAGCCAGCTTTTTAACCCGGTCGCTTAAGCCTTGGGCGAAGCCTTTAAAGTTCTTAATGAGCACCTTGCAGTAGTTCAGGTACACCTCTGGCCCATTCGGACAAAACAGTGGACGCAGCGTGGCCCGGAAACGCACCCGGTCCAATCCATTCAAAAATCCAGTGACATGCTGACCAAATCGATTAAGGAAGGTCTTTGGAAGACCGTCTTGGCTAATGGCTGCTTTTGTTTCACAAAATGAAGTTATCCATACCGGACGGTCTTTCAGCTGCCTCATGCCTTCGACACCGATATTCTTTACTGCGTAATGTTCTGTGCATTCTCGGAATCTTATTGTGGATCATTGCAGCGCTTATGGACTGGTGAACCGTTCTTGCTGTCCGAACTATTGGTAACACGAGCGATTGTCGTAAAAAAAGAATATGCTGGTCTGGCTCTACCACCTTCCGAATACCTGCATCGCTCTGTTATTCGGGCTGACCGGCACCGCGCTGTTTATGGGAGTCTTGTTCTTACGGATTAAACTGTTGCGTTTGGATGTTCAACCCGATCACGCAAAAGCCGCACACGATGCGTTGGCCGTCGTTATCGGCTTTGCCGGGTTAATTTTAGCGTTCTCGCTCGTTCAAGAACAAAACAATGTCCGAAACCTCGAAGCACAGGTAGGCGCCGAGGCAAATAGCCTCTCTCGACTGGATCGTTTACTTGTTCGATTTGGCGAACCAGGGGACGACGCGCTCAGGATATCGCTCCGCGAATATGCAAACTCAATTGTTAAGGACGAGTGTCAAGAATTAAGCAAAGGTAGGGCGAGCGGGCGCACTACCAGGCTTTTCCGCGAATTTACAGAAAATGTCACTGCTATTGACCCGAGGCCTGGACGCCAGAGCTTGATTTATGCGGACCTGCTCAAACAAGTTGATGATTTAGCATTGGCTCGCGAAACTAGGCTGGTCGCGGCCAGCAATATCAAGTTAGCGCCTATCTTTTGGCAAACGATCGCTCTTATGTTCCTCATTCTGTTGGTGCTGGCGTCGTTCTCGGAATGTACATTTTCGTTTGGAGGCGCGATTGCGCTTGGCTGTCAGGGTTTTGTCGTGACATTGCTGGTCGCTCTCGTTTTCATCTTCGATCGCCCGTTCAAGCGCCGCACCCTTTCACCACAACCCATAACTAAAGCCATCGCTGAAATGCAAAACCGCGTTTCAACCGGAGACTGAGTGCGTACCTTTTCCGCGCCTGTCGCAATGACAGTATGTGAAACCTCTTTTAGAGTAGCAATGGTGCTAAAGAACTACTCTATGGAACCAAAGCACTATCACTACATTGGCAATAATGTCTCCTCTTAGCGTCGAAAATCGCTGATTAACCGAGCAAATATCACGCCTCGCTTCGCAAACCACATTTCCGGTGATTCCAAAGACGGGTGATATGTCGGGGCCTCCAGAACCCTGGAGACGTCCCAAAAAACATTGGAAATTCTTCAAGGCCAAATTGCTTCCGACAAGGGATTAGAGGAACCGCCCTCTGAGGACCCGGGAGATTTTCCGGCTCGCTGCGGAAATCAGAGGCTGAGACAGTAAGGCCTGGACGGCAAGCCCCACACGGAATGACACGACGGGCCGACATCCGACTCAAAGAGGGGCCGCCTAGTGCTGTCGTCAAATTGCGGGCATCAAAGACTCGAATCGCTTCACTCTAAGGGAACGAATCACCACCCTTTATCGATCTCGTACATAGTAATCGTCCAGAAGCCGCTGACCGGGGGTGTCAAGACCAGTGGTCTAAACCACTGAGCCATCCCCGCGACTCGCCTTTCAAAACATGATTCACTGGCTTATTCCTCTCGGTACCCGCGGAAGGACGCAAGAACTGGATCAACGTCGGGAGCAAGGAGGCTGGACCACGAGTAGCCCCACTATTTCGTTTGTGGAATGTCGTCGCCTCAGCCTACCAGTTCGCGACTGTCTGGGTCTGTGCTTCCGGGCGTGGCCGCCTTTTCCCATCAATCGAGTCGCTAAACTCACGCCACCGCTTGGACTGTCCGCGACTAACCGTCGAAATCCCTGCGACGCCGTCAACCGCGCCGATAGTAACTTTTAAGCGAACCTGGGTTCACTTAGGCGAGCGAGAGGAAGACGGCGGACCTTGGCGGATGCGTTAGTAGAAATGTTAGCAGTTGCTATATTTTCGCGCGACACAAGCTGCACTAAACTACTTAACAAAAGCCACTTATGAATATTTGACTTGAGCTGCGGCTTCGATTTCATATTTCAACAAAGTGGAAGGGGCAGACTCTAGTGGATCGTAAATGCCTCAAAATCAACGAAACGGAAGAAGGCGGAAATCGATCGACAAGCATGGATGTTAACAGTATGCGCTTCGATGTTTCTTTCCAATCCCGCCAAAAACATACTTTATGGCAAGCCTCCACAGAAGACCAGCTTCGAAATTTGGGAATGCCTTGCCCCGGTCTAGACTCTCAGTAGGCGGCCGCTGGCAGCAACGCCAAGTAGTAGAACCACCAGCACCAAGAAGGCTGTCTGCAAGTTGGTGCTGTGAGAAATAAAGCCAATTGCTGCGGGCCCCACGAGCATGCCGGCGTAGCCGAGCGTCATGATCGCCGGGACGGCCACGTTTTCAGGCATGACCGTCTGCCGACCAACGCTGCTAAACAGGACAGGAACAATGTTCGAGCAACCCACACCAACCAAGGCATAGCCCACCAACGCGACTTGCCACGATGGAATAAGCGTCGCGAGGGCAACGCCTATTGCCGCGCAGAGGCCCCAGATATGACGATACTAATCGGGCCGACTCGCCGTACGAGGCGGTCGCCGGTCAGGCGTCCAATGGTCATCGTGAGGGCAAATGCCGCATATCCCAGTCCAGCGTCGGATACATTCATTCCACGCACCGAGGTCAAGAATACGGCGCTCCAGTCAAGTAAAGAACCCTCCGTCAAAAAGAGGATGAAGCAGAGGGCTCCGATGAATAGCACAATGCCATGCGGAATAGCGAAGGCCGGCCCCTCGTTCTTGCTGCCATAAGGTAGAAGGTGGGAAGCAGATAGTACCAGCGCTACAGCGATGCCGACGACGATACACAATACGGCCGTGAGCGGCGAGGCTCCCGCTCCCAGCAGAATAGTGATACCTGCCGCTCCGGCGATGCCGCCGAGGCTGAAAAGGCCGTGGAACCCCGACATCATTGTTCGACCGCTCGCTCTTTCGACGATTATGGCTTGGATGTTCATAGCGACATCCAAGCTGCCGATACCCGCGCCGAAAGCTAGCAGAGAGACAACAAGTTGAGGTACAGTTGAAACAGTAGCCAGGAACGGGAGCGCGAGACAGATCAGCACCGTCGACAAAGCAATGACGAGTCGACACCCGAGACGTGCCGCCATCGCACCCGCCAACGGCATGGCCACGATCGAACCGGCCCCGAGACATAGAAGGAGCAGCCCAAGCAGTCCGTCATCGATGTTGGCGCGGATCTTGGCGAATGGCACGAGAGGAGCCCAAGCGGCCATTCCGAAACCAGCAATAAAGAATACAATGCGGGTGGAAAGTTGCTCTTGGCGTGCTGGTAATTGACGGAAGCTTGTAGCAGTTGAAGACATAAGGCTTTCTTGACTTTCGCAGAGGTACTTAATGCGCAAGCAGCTATGGTCAGCCACGCCAGGGCGTTTCTCAACCCACAGAAGCGGCTGATTCGCATCGGCACGTCATCGTTTCTCAATAGGACTCACTTGGGGTTATTCCTCGATCCTTTTCGAAGAGAGCACCCTGATATCGGGATCGTCCTTCGCGAAATGAATATGGCCGAGCTCTATCGAAAGCTCGACCAAGGGCTTTTGGATTACGTGTTTGGCGCCGTCGATCGACATAGAGAAAGATGGGCTTCCAGGTTTCTTTACGGGGAGCCGCTGCTGTACGTGGCCCAAGCTGGCACGAAGCAAACGGGCACAAAGAGCCCATCGGTCGATTTCAAAGACATCGCGAAGCCTTCAACACAGAAAGCGCTCGTGTTATTATCTACTCTTACGGATTGCGGCCGATGAGCTCAGGTGACGGACGATCGAGGTTAAACTTTATTAGCGTCTGCTCGGCTTCAACCAAGCATTCAGCGCAATCCTCGCAGATCCGTTCATTCAAATCGCTATCGCTCCAGCACAAGACGGACATCTCCGCGCAGACCGGACAAAAATCGGCGTACTCTGAAACAAAAGGATTAAGAGCCATGGCCGTATCCTTGGCGGGCTTACGTCAGCCCACCAGGTGGTAGAATCGGAGATCCATGGGATCGGCCAGGAGCTCAGGCAACCTGCTCATTGCTCGCTGAGCATAGCCGGTCCCGATGTGATCTTGCACAGCCTGCTCATTATGCCACTGTGAAACAATGGCAAACTCCGTCGGAGTCGCTCGATTCTGCGTTAGCTCGAACCGGATGCAGCCTGACTCTTGGCGCGTAGGCTCCAGCAACGATGTTAACAATGAGTTAAGCTCCTCTGTTTTGTCTGAGCGTGCATTGAGAAGTGCGATCGCGTGAACATCTTCTTTGGGCATTTTCTTTCTCCTAAGAAATTCCGCATCCGCTCTTCAACCGAAGCAACAGAAGGCGACGAGCGCTGCGAACAGAAGAAGCCCAAGAGCGATTTCCATAATCCGCGTTTTGATTCGCTCCGATGGCAATAACTCCGTCCAATCAAACCGCATTTCTCCGGCAGCCTCTGCGAGCGTTCTATCCAGGTCGTATGGCGCTGGTGAGTCTTTCCCTTCTAGCGATGCGGTCGACAAATCACAGATTGAAACCTTTTCTTTGGTGGTCATTGAGTTTGTTATTTGAGGTTAATAGGTGTTTGGATCTCTACAAGAATTCCAGCGGGTGATTTTAACGCCGTCCGCTAGTGCAATAACTTGATTTGCCTATTCGTAGTGCAGGCACGGATCATCGTAAATGGAACGAAAGGTCCAGTGTCGGATCTAAAGCAAAAGAATCACGCAAAGACCCTAGCCTGCATCAGTCACAAATCTCTAAGGATTTGTGACTGATGCAGGCTAGCCATTCGAATTCTGGATCGCATGGAAGCGGGTGAATCACCACAGACCGGAAAACCGCCGTCCCATTCTGCTACTCCCGAACTCCTGCAACTCCTGACTTCTTGATTCCGCTATCTTCTAGCTGCGGGCGAACTAAGGATCTCTGCTAGTGCGTGAAAGTTCTCCAGCCGGAGGATAGTCGTCAGGTTGCGGCGCATCTCCGGTTCGTCGTCGATGACTAGAATTCATATCGGCAACCTCACAGTCACGACGGTTCCTTCACCCAGCTTGCTCTCCACGTTAATTTTGCCGCCATGCAGATCGACGCAGCGCTTTACGATTACCAAACCGAGGCCCGTGCCTGGACGGTCATCGACGTTATGCCCGCGATGGAAGGCATTGAAGAGCCACTCGCGGTCGGCTTCTGGAATTCCGATGCCCTGGTCGCGGATGGCGCAAGCCATATCTCCGCCGACGGGCGCGATTTCGAACCGCACCGGACTTCCGGCGTCCGAATATTTTACGGCGTTGGTGAGCAGATTCGTGAAAATGTGTCGCAGCAAACGCTCGTCGGCCTGGATCTCGGCAGGCGTTCCGCAGAACGACAATTCGATCGGACATCGTCCGCCAGTTGCCGACAGGACTTGGTCCACGAGCTCTTGCAGGAATTTTTGCAGTACCACCGATGCCGGCTTAAATTCCACCTTGCCCGCATCGAAGCTTCCGATGAAGAGCGCTTCCTCCATGATCGAAGCCATGCGGCGCGTATTGCGGCGGATGGATTGCAGATGATCCTTGCGTTCGGACGGCTCCAACTGCTCCAGGTAGTCTTCCAGGATTTCCGTGGATGACTGGATGATACCCAGCGGGGTGCGAAACTCGTGCGACACCATGGCCACGAATTTGCTTCGCAACTGCCCCAATTCCTTCTCCCTGGCCAAGGTCCGGAGCAACTCGGCCTCGGCCTGCTTGCGCTCGGTGATGTCGAGAGCAAAAATAAAAAGGTGTGGCTCGCGATTGATTTCGATGCTTTCCGCGGAGACCAGCAGCGTGTGAACGGTGCCTCGCTGGCTGCGGGCCTGGACCTCGACCTCGCGCAGCGAACCGTTGCTGCGCTCAAGGTCCGCCCAGAACTTCGCGCGGTCGTCCAAGTTTACCCACATGCCCAGCTCCACTGAGTTGCGACCAAGAATCTTGTTACGGTCGAGTCCCAACCACTGTACGAGCGCGTCGTTCACCTCGATAAATTTCTGATCGCTCACCCGCATAATCGAAACCTGCACCGGGTTAGCTCGAAAAGCCTTGCTGAAGCGCTCCTCGCTCTCGCGAAGCCGCGCCTCGCTCTTGCGCAATTCGGCTTCGGCCTGCTTGCGCTGCGTAATGTCGAGGCCGACGACTAGCATGTGCGGCTCGCAGTTGATTTCGATAATATCGGCCGATTGTAGAAGAGTGTGGACGGTACCCCGCCGGCTGCGAAGGCAGCATTCGACATCTCGAAGCGAACCGTTGCGCCGAAGTTCGGCCAAAAATTTCTCACGGTCTTCAAGATTCAGCCAGATGTCCAGCTCGCGCGAATCGTGACCGAGAATTCTGTCACGGTCGAGTCCGAGCCACCGAACGAACGCATCATTCGCTTCGACGAATTTTGCATCACTTAACCGCAGAATCGTCATGTTCAAGGGGCTTACCCGAAAGGCTGTTCTGAAGCGCTCCTCGCTCTCGCGCAGGCGCGCCTCGCTCTGGCGCAATTCTGCCTCGGCGCGCTTGCGCACTGTGATATCGTTGCAGAACGCTTGAAAAAGCTGCCGGCCGCCGAGCTGGATGCGTGTAAGAACCACTTCCATCGGTACCTGAGTGCCGTCGCAGCGCAATGCCATCCATTCGAATCGCGCACTCCCGTGGGCCAGCGCGTCGGCGAGGTGCTTTTTCGCCAGCACCTCGGCACGCTCACCGCCGGGCTGAATTGGCGCGGCGAGTTCGACGGGGCGTTTACCAACTACGTAGTCCAGATTGGAATAGCCCAGAAGTCGCAACCAACTCTGATTCGCCTCCAAAATTCCATTTTCGTCATAGAGAAAAACGGCCTGACTGGTGCCTTCGAACAGTGCCCGAAACTTTTCTTCGGATCGCGAGAGTTCGATCGTACGCTCGGCGACTCGCTTTTCAAGCGATGCGTTGAGTTGACGGATTTCGCTTTCTGCGAGCTTCTGTGTGGACATATCGCGATAGCCAAGGGAAAGCAGGGTGCGTCCGTCGAAAGGGACTGCCGTCGCCACGATGTCGAGTGGTAGTTCAGTTCCATCAAAGCGGCGGACCAACCACTCGAAGCGAAGGCTGCCTTGGTCCAGCGCGACTTTTATCAGTGTCCGCGCCTTCTCGATAGAGAGCTGTCCGTCCGGTTGGCGCTCGGGAAATCTCTCCGATGGCGAAGCGTTGCGCAGAGCCTCCCGGTTAGGCGCTCCGAGCAGTCTCGCAACCGCTTCATTCACCTCGATATACCGGAGGGTCTGCGGGTCAAGGAGCGACATCGCCTCTGCACTGCGCTCAAAAAACATCCGAAAGCGCGCCTCATTCTTGAGCGGCCCGCCTTCGTTCTCCTTGCGTTTAGTTATTTTACGCGCCACTAACAGAATTATCTGCTTGCTTTGGCGTTCAATCAATCACTTCGAGCGGAACTTCGAACCAGATGGCATCAGTCGTACGCTCGAAGAAAAGATTAAACATCAACTATATTTCGCGGCGCCGGGTTGCATTTTGGCATTGGGCCTTTCGTTCCATTTACGGTTATCGGTAGATGCTTTATGCATTCCGCCATGCAACTACATCTATCGCAATCACCTAAACAACCGAATCAATTGTTCGCTGGCGCGGTGCTGGCGTTCAGTCTTCTTGGTTCGATGCATCCAGATCACTGGAATACCGAAAACGGCCGCTATCACGAAAACTTTGTGAATCAGATCCAGGTCCAGAAGAATAACGACGATTCCGGCTATACTCCGTCGCGGAGCCCTGCGTTCAACGATCTGTGGGGGTCCTAATTTGGGTTGACACGCGGTCCGCGCTTCGGCGCCAGGTAATCGTCAGGCGCTGCTGCCGATTAAAAGGCTTGGTTAGCTTTTGTGCGTCAGGCGGCGCTCCGATCCCACCTCCGGCGGGTATCGCTGATCCAACAGCGCGAGAAACGCGAGGGTGGCGGGATCTCGATCTCGGTTGCGCCAGCAGAGCCGATGCAACGGTCGGGTCAGCTCGAAGCCGCGCAGGGGCAGAATTGCCAATTGGCCCGACACCAGCTCCGTTTGAATGGTTAGATGCGACACGATCGCCACTCCCAGACCGGCGGCAACCGCGCGTTTGATCGCCTCGGTGTTGCCTAACACCATCGTCGTCCGTTGAAGTTTTTCTCCCCGCTTGGCCAGTGCGCGTTCGATCACTTCCCGGGTCCCGCTGCCCGCCTCGCGCACGATCATCGGCTCGGCACAAAGCTGCCGCAAGTTCAGCACCTTACTGTCGGCGCTAAGCCGCGGATGGTCAGGCCGAGCGATGGGTACCAGCTGATCCCTTAGAAAAACTACGGTTTCAATTTCATCGCAATTCGGCGGCAAACCTTCGGTCAGACCGGCGTCGAGGGTTCCGTCCGCCAGCCGCCGTTCAATGTCTTCGGTGTTGGCGATGTCAAATTGGAGATCAATGTCCGGATAACGCCGCCGGTATTCCCCCAATAGGTTCGGCAGGAGGTAAACGCCGATGGTAGTGCTCGCGCCGATGGCTAAACGGCCCCGACAAAGTCCCCTCACCTCGGCCATCGCCCGTTCGGCCTCGACCGCTAACGCGCCCAGCCGTTGCGCGTACCCAAGCAGAAGCTGCCCTGCCGCTGTCAGCTTCACGCCCCGACCCAACCGATGAAACAAGGTCAAACCCAGCTGCGCTTCCAGTTCGCCCACTTGCATCGAGATGGCAGGTTGACTGACGTGGATACGTTCAGCAGCCCGGCTGAAACCGCCGGCCTCGGCCACGGCTCGAAAAAGAAAGAGATGGTTTAGGTTCACGCCCATAAATATGAAATCGTCGCATAAGATAATCTTATGGCTATTAGATAAAACATATATTTTTAAGATTCATTCGTCGAGGGCAGCTTGCAGGCATGGTCAATACCAATTCTCTTTCTACACACCATCGGCCGCACTCGCTACCGGCAAAGCTCGGGAGGTCGGCCAGCCCCGAAGGCTCAGCTCACCGGCGCTGGCTATTTCATCCGGAGGCGCTTCCGCAAGACGTGCGGCAGGCAATCTTCATCGCTGCGGCGGCGTTCTGTCTGACGCCCTGGGTTTCACCCCCGGTCGCCCTGGCACTAGGCGCCATCCTTGCGCTGACGCACGAGAATCCGTTTGCACACCTCGGCAAAAAAGTCTCAGCGAAGCTGCTGCAGGTTTGCGTGGTCTTTCTGGGCTTTGGCATGGATTTGCCCCTCGTCCTCCGCACGGGCTTGCAAGGTGCCGGCTTTGCGGCGGCGACTATCGCGATGACGCTCGGGTTAGGCTGGGCCCTTGGCAAACGCTTGGGCATCGATCGCAAGGTTTCGGCCCTGATCTCCGCGGGCACCGCGATCTGCGGTGGATCGGCCATCGCGGCCGTCGGATCGGTAATCGGGGTGGCTGAAAGCGAGATCAGCGTTGCGATGGGAACGATTTTCATCCTCAATGCGGTCGCGCTTTACGCGTTCCCGTTGGTGGGTCACGCTCTTGGGCTTACCCAGGTCCAATTCGGCACCTGGGCAGGCATCGCTATTCACGACATTTCCTCAGTGGTCGGTGCGAGCGCGCATTACGGGCTTGATGCGTTGCAAACGGCTACGGCGGTCAAACTCTCTCGTGCTCTTTGGATTATCCCAGTGGGCTTGGGCGCAGCGGCCATCTTCCGAGCGCGCAAGACTCACCGCCAGACCGCTACGCAGCTTAAGCCCAAGGTGCAGGTGCCTTGGTTTATTGGCTTTTTCCTGCTCGCCTCGGTGGCTCGCAGTTTCGTGCCTGGGATGGCCGGCATAGCCCCCGCATTGGGGCATGTGGCCACAACCGGTCTGACGCTCACGTTGTTTCTGATCGGGGCCGGGCTCTCGGCGAAGACGCTCCGAACCGTTGGCTGGCGGCCGTTCTTGCAGGGAGTTCTGCTTTGGCTGTTCATCAGCGTCGTCTCCCTGGCGATTATTGCCCGCTTTGTTTAACCAACACCGCCAAAACGAGAATGAAAGTATGCACAAACACCATTGTCGGCGGCGGCGGCCAGGCCGGCCAGTAGCCGGGAGCTTCCCGAGTATGTGCACCATGATTTTAGCTTTTAAGCTGAAAACCGAATTTGAGGAATTTGGGTTTAAGCCCATCTAAACGCCGCAGTAATATGTTGCAACTCGGCGTTGAGGCTTTGTCTCCGACCAATTCCTACCGAGACGCGATGCGGCGGGGGTTCACTACCAATCCGACAGTGTCAACGCCCTGTTCGTTAGCGAGGAACAGGCTCTGGACTTGCTGTGCGATAATAGCCGAATTTACAGTGAGCGGTTCGATGATTTTGTATTGTCTAA
>DATMQC010000211.1:0-4228 GCA_035567275.1 Chthoniobacterales bacterium
CGTTCATTGCTTAGAATTGAACACCATAATTTGCCCAAAGTTTCATTTGGACAACGCGCCTCCACCTTAGAAGCACCACCAATATCCTACTACAACAGCTCAGCGCTGTCCTGCAGGAGTTTTATTCGCCTGCTTCGAGGAAGCCTTCGAGTTGACGAATTCTGGTCGGATGCCGCATTTTCCGTAACGCTTTGGCTTCGATTTGCCGGATGCGTTCACGCGTTACCCGGAATTGGCGCCCGACTTCTTCCAAAGTACGGCTGTAGCCATCCACCAGGCCGAAGCGCTGCTCAAGGACCTGCCGCTCGCGTTCCGTCAAGGTATCCAGAACGTCTCGTATCTTTTCGCGAAGCAGTACAACCGCGGTCATGTCACTAGGATTCTCTGCCCCTTTGTCTTCGATGAAATCGCCGAAACTCGTGTCATCGCTGTCGCCGACCGGACTCTGAAGGGATATAGGCTGCTGAGCCATCTTCAGAACGGCGCGGACCCGTTCGACGGGCAACTGGATCTCTTCAGCGACTTCCTCCGGAGTGGGTTCTCGTCCGTACTCCTGAACCAGCTGCTTCTGGACCCGCATCAGCTTGTTGATAGTCTCGATCATGTGGACCGGAATACGGATAGTCCGGGCTTGATCCGCAATCGACCGGGTGATTGCCTGCCGGATCCACCAGGTAGCGTAGGTCGAAAACTTATAGCCGCGCCGGTATTCGAACTTCTCCACCGCCTTCATCAGACCCATGTTGCCCTCCTGAATTAGATCAAGAAAAGACAAACCGCGATTGGTGTATTTTTTGGCGATAGAGATGACCAAGCGAAGATTCGCCTCTACCATTTCCGTTTTGGCCCGAAGAGCTCTCCGAAGCCAATCTTTAAGATCGGAATGTTGCAGAAAAAAGTCTTCCGGCCGTTGCCAGAGTCTGTATTCAAGGTCTCGCAAACGGCTTTTGTAATCGGTTAGTCGCTCACGGGCAACCGCAGGCCCTTGCTCGGCACGCGAGATTTCGGTCTGCAGATTGCTCAGGAGACGGAGCTGGTCATCGGCCAACTGGACGAATTCTTCCGTCACTTTCTGTTTGAAGTAAAATCGCGGATAGAGTTTCATCAGCGCCGCGTGAGCCTTCTGAAAATCTGATTTGAGCGTTGATTCTTTTCCGGTGCCCCGAACCTCAACGAGCTTACGATAAAGAGAGGCGACCTCGCCGCTGGACCGCTCGACTTGCGAACAAAGCTTCGGCAGCGCCTTCATATAGCGCTCTCGACTTTCTATTTTCTTATCAAGAATCACGCGATCGAACCGTTCCCGGCCTTCGATTAATTTCTGGGCCAGTTCGAGGTGCGCCTTGGACGTGAATCCGAAACGGTTGATGAATTTCTGAACCATCAACTCTGCGTCTTCGATCCGCTTTGAGATTTCAACTTCCTGTTCTCTGGTCAAAAGCGGCACTTGGCCCATCTGTTTGAGATACATGCGGACGGGATCGTCCAGGATATCCAGCTTCTGGTCCTTTTCCTCGTCCTCGTCATCAATGTCCTTTTTACCATCCTTATAGCGGTCCACCTCGGACGCATCGATGATATCGACTTCCATGGAGCGTAACCGGCTGATGAGCAACTCCAGCTCTTCGGGATCAGCCATATTTTCCGGCAGCGCTTCATTGATGTCGTCGTAAGTAACATAACCCTGTTCCTTCGCGAGTTTCACCATGTCGCGAACGCGCTCCTGGAGATCAAAACTCGGGTCCGACTGTGACAACCTGGAAGGGTAGGCCGATTGGCCGTTGGTTGACGCCGCAATAAACTCTTCTGTGGATTCCGTTCCCGAGGGGCTCGAACCGGAGTCGAGAGCTCTCCGTTTTGGATTCACCGCGCCGTTCCCGAGCAGCTTAGTGTTTTTTTCCTCTGAGGTGGTTTTCGAATTCGCGGTCTTTGCCTTGGCAATTTTCCATTTGGACGAGTTTTGAGAGGTACGCTTTATCATATCCACCTACGAATGCTTTCGCTGCGGCTCCTGAAGAGCGGGATGCGGGAGGTTGTAATCGGATAGATCCACTGTACTTACGGTGCCCGGCTCGGAAGTCGCGAAATATCTGTGAACCGGGATTCGAGGTCAAGGACTTCTTTGAGTTCTTCAATTGAGTGCCGATGAGCTATCGGATCGTCGGATGTCAATCGTTGAATATTCTCCAGGTGCTGTTTTCTACGCTGGATTTCCGCATAGGCGAGCTCGATCCAAAATCGTTCCCCCATGCGCTCATTGAGTTCCTTGTTTGCGAGAATGGCGGATAATGCGGATGCTTCGGTCTGGGGCAGTGTTGCGAAAAAGCCGGCGATACTCGCAGGCTCGTCAGAGGCCAGATCCGATTCAAAAATCTTTGAGAGCAGTTCAGCTCCCTCCACTTGCCTTAAGATCGGCTCCCAGGGCTGACGCCGAATTTTTTGCAACAAATCGGGAATGGTTAAGGAGGCTTTGCAGATGACGGCCAGTTTATGGGGAGGCATCACTACCGAATTTGTCACAACATCTTCTCTCAGCGTTCTTGCCCCGGAGCCTTTGACGTGTGCAAATACCATCTGCGAAAGTGTCTCGCGTGTTATCGTTAACAGACTTGCCAGGCGGCTTATGAGCGTATCCCTCAGGACCGGGTCCGGGACTGCTCGGATGAACTGGGACATCTTCCGCGCAAAAGCAACCCGACCCGCAGTCGTCTTGGATTCTGCTGCGCTGAGGTTGCGGTTCACCTGAAAGTCAAAAAAGTCTTCTGCCATTTCAATTCTTGTGCCGAACGCTTGAGCGCCCGATTTTCGAATAAGCGAATCGGGGTCTTCGCCCGGAGGCAATTCCCCGAGTTTCACCTGGAGCCCTGCACCGAAAAGAATTTCCAGGGCGCGTTCACCTGCTTTCTGGCCGGCCGCATCTGCATCGAAAAACAAAACGACTTGATCCGCGAAACGGCGGAGCAGCGCCGCATGCCGCTCTGTGAGAGCGGTACCTTGCGGAGCCACGACATTCCGTATCCCCGCTTCGAAGCTCATGATCAGGTCGATCTGGCCCTCCAGCACGATCGCCTCGTGCGCGTTCGCGATGAATCGTTTTGATTGATGAAGACCGAAGAGAATATTTCCTTTCGTAAATAAGGGTGTTTCCGGGGAGTTGACGTATTTTCCGCCCTTTGCCGTAGGATCGAGAATCCGTCCGCTGAAGGCGACTACTTCCCCAATATCATTGCAGATCGGAAATATGAGACGATCCCGAAAACGATCGTAAATGCGCGAGTCGCGATTTTCCTCTTCCTTCAGCTTTACAAGCCCACTCTCTATGAGTTCGTTTCTGTTGAATCCGGAACTCTCAGCCCAGGAAATAAGCGATTCCCAGCCCTTTGGCGCGTAGCCAATTTGCCAACGCTTCGCCATGTCCAAATTGATTCCCCGATTTCTCAAATAGGCACGAGCCTGGTCTGCGGCTCGCGTGCGGAGCAGATTTTGATGGAACCATGCAGCGGATTCAAAATGGAGGCGTAGCAAGCGCTTCCGCAGATTCTGGCTGGCCTCTTCTTTCGCACTAACCTCGTTTTCGATGATCGCAATACCTGCTCGCGAAGCGAGACGGCGAACGGCTTCCGGAAAATCGACGTTTTCATATTGCATCAAAAACTGGAACACTGCGCCGCCTGCGCCGCATCCGTGGCAATAGAACGATTGCTTTGCCGGATTGACGTAGAACGAGGGAGTTTTTTCCTGATGGAAAGGGCATAGCGCGCGGAATTCGGTTCCGGCGCGTTTGAGAGGGAAGTAGCTCCCGATAAGCTCAACGATGTCGGTTGTAGCAGCGACTTGTTCGACAGTTTCCTGAGCGATGAGAGGCATTCAATTAATCTAACCGCCGGCAACCACCCTCACGATCTCAATATGGTCTCCCTCTGTGAGCTTAGCCACCGCGAAGTGGGCGCGCTGAACCACTTGACCGTTTTGTTCAACCAGGACCGTTCCGGCGGCCATGCTTAGCTTCTCGAGCAGTTCCGAGACCGTACCGATTCTTTGGACGTTACGTTTCTCTCCATTCAAAACGAGATTCATACCGCCAGAATAGCAGAATCCCAGTCTTTCCAGACCGGTTCGAGACCTTTCGCACGAATTGCCTCGGCCACTTCCAAAGGCGAGCGGTCGTCTTCGATCTCAAACTGTCCTTCCGCCTTTGAACCAGTACAACAGGTGCTGGTGATTTTGC
>DATMQC010000212.1:0-4006 GCA_035567275.1 Chthoniobacterales bacterium
TTCTTCGATCGGTCTCACCTGGAAATATACCCCAAAAGAAAGGAGCTAAAGCGATAGTGTTCGCGAACTGTTTCAATCCGGCGCGAACCTGTCTTTGTGGCGAGTGTCCGGTGTTGTTTCAACAAACGATTTCTGTTCGCACGCGCGTTATACGAGAACGGCGCCCTGGCAGGATCAGATCTCCGAGCTGACCCGGCGCTGGACGGCGGTCGCCTCGGAGATGCGACCCTACCAGTCCGACCTCGGCGAGAATGCTCTCCTCAAAGATGAGAACCTGCCTGTTTTACGACCCCGTCTCAGCCGATCCGCATGAGCAGGTAGTGGACGAGGGCGACTCCGTCGCCGGCCAATAGGGCTTGGTCGGGTCCGCGAACTCGTCGGTCCCGTAACGATCATGGTGGCGGACCCATTCCATCGTGAATCCCAGTTTGTCCTCGTCGCGGCCCTTGGGAACCATGTCGAGGATCATGTAGGTGCCGACGAGTTGCTCGAGGCCGCGCCCGTAGCTGGAGTAGGTGTGGAAGACGTCGCCGCCGGCGTCCTGATAGAAGACGCTGATGCCGGGTGCTTCCTCGCTTGGGAACTCCTGCATCGCGTAGTTGTAGTTCACTTTGCCCTGCGCCATCTCGTCCTTAGTGAACGAAACCCGGAAGTCAGAGTTGAAGTCACTGCCGTATGACGACACCCAAGTGAACCGCCAGCCCATGCGTTTTTTGAACGCTTCGATCTTGGCCAGCGGCGCTCGCGAGACCATCACCATCGTGGCGTCGCGCGCCGCCAGATGCGGGAGCGCGCCGTCGATATGATCGGACACGAATGAGCAGCTCGGACAGCCCTCATTCCAATCCGGTCCGAACATAAAGTGGTAGATGACCAGTTGGCTCCTTCCGGCGAAGAGCTCTTTCAACGATACCTTTCCGCCCGGAGCGTCAAAGAGATAATTCTTTTCTACTGGCACCCAAGGCAGTTCACGGCGTTCGGCGTTTAATCGGTCCCGGAGCCGCGTGAGTTCCTTCTCCTTACTCAGCAACTCCTTGCGCCGCTGAAGCCATTTCTCCTGCGAAACGATCGAATGCTCTAAAATTCGGTTTCTGTTTTCAAATGTTGCTGTTGTCGTGTCCATATTCGGTCTTCATTATGGCTGATCGTTCCGATCAACCGATTGTTCAGTTTAATAATGCGACGAACAGCCCAACACGTTCAGGACGCTATTTTTGCGCAACGCAACAGTCGTAGCGAACTGTTGCTAGCAATGACCCCTATCTGGCAATCTTGACTGGTTGCCCCGTTTTAATCGACTCAGTCGCCTTATCCGCGATCAGCTGCGCCTTCAAACCATCCTCGAGGGATGGACTCGGCGGCGCCCCTTTTTCTATCGACTTGAGGAAAGCGTCAATCGCCTGGTAGTAACTCTGCTCAATGCGTTCGAACCAACCGGGATGAAGCCCGTCGCTGAGAATCTGGCGCCCCTTGTAAAGAGAGAGTCCCCTCAAGCTTTGCCGCGCGGATTCCGCCATTCCCTCGGAACCGAAGACCTCCAATCTTTCATCATAACCATACGCCGCGCGCCGCGAACTATCGATTTGGCACAGCGCCCCGGACGCCATGCGTATCGACACAATCGAAGTGTCTACATCGCCCGCCTCACCGATCGCCGGGTCAACAAGAGCCGCGCCTATGGCATATACCTCCACAGGTTCATCATTCGTAAGCCATCGCAGCAGGTCGAAGAAATGAATAGTTTGATCGCGCAGTTGGCCTCCGGAAACCTTGATATACGAAATCGGCGGGGGCTGAGGGCCACGGCTCGTGAGCTGAACAATTTCAACTTTTCCGACATCGCCTCGGTCTACCGCCTCCTTGAGAGCGGCGTGGCTGGCATCAAATCGGCGGTTAAATCCGAGCATGACCGGTACGCCGGCAGCGCGAACCGCGCGCACAGCTCCTTCTGCCTCGTCGTAGCCCAAGCCGATCGGTTTCTCACAATAAATAGCCTTTCCCGCATTAGCGGCGCGCTTGAGATAATCCACGTGTGTATTGGTAGGCGTGGCAATTAACACGGCCTGGATATCCTCATCATCTAATATTTCCACAATATCAGCTACCGCTCTCGCACCGGTGGTCGCCGCTATCTTCTCTGCAAATTCGATGTTTGCATCGGTCACAGCCATAAGTTCCGCATCTGGATGTCGCGCAATATTTTTCGCGTGGACCGCGCCGATGAAGCCGGTTCCAATGACAGCTACTCTGAGCATCTATTTCTCCTTTTGATTTTCGTCGTTTAGCCGGGGTCCATAACAGAACTCTCGCCGCCGGATCCGTTTCAATCAGATCAGATGATATTAAAGACATTTTCTGATTCAATTTGGATTTCGCTGGAGTGCGAAAGACAAAGGGAAACCGTGGAAGATATCTATCTTGCGGCCGCAGCGGGCGCCAGCGTAAATTCCGAAACCACTTGCACCGGTATGTGGTTGAGCTCACGAACAGGTCCAAGACCCAATACCAAGTCACTCAGCACCTGCCTGCTTGCTCGCAGTAACGCCTCAACGTTTTGCGAAATTAGAAAATCGATGACGCCGGTCCGCAACAAAGGTTCGGTGACTTCATTAACCTCGTGCCCAACGTAGAGAGGGCGCTGGTCAAAATGCGTCTCCTCTATCGCGCGAGCCAGGCCGAAGTTTCCGCCCGCCACGTTATACACTCCGGATATATCGCGCCGCTGCCTGAACAAGCGAAGTGCCGCTTCATAGGTCGCTTGGCGAGAGTCGTCGCCCTTGATGACTTCCACAATCTCAATTTTCGGGAAGCGCTGTCTCAGCAGAGACCGAAAACCAATCTCCCTGTCTTCTTGACAGAGATAGGAGAAATAACCAACCACCACCGCGACCTTGGCTTCAGCGGCTCGTTCCAAACAGCGGCCAAGAATAAACGCGGCAAGTTGACCAGCAGCCCGATTATCAATTCCTACGTAAGCCTTGCGAATCGTCGGATCAAGATCGGACACCAGGGCGACTACCGGCTTGCTGTGGCCTTGGAATTCCTTCAGCGCCGATTTGACTGGCTCGATGTTTTTGCTTACCAGCGCAAGCCCGTCGGAATCGCGCCCAACGCTTTTAATAAGCTCGATTGTTTCCTCGTCCGATCGGCTGGCGAAGGCCTGCAACGTCGCGCCCTCTCCGCCGTCCGTTGGCTTTAACTTTTCCACCCTTTCGATTACCGAACGAGTGAAAGTATCACCTGCCTGAACAACGATTCCGAAACGATGCGTTTCGCGTAGATCAAAGGCAGAAGTCGCGCTCCCAGGGCTACGCCCGTTATTTTCCAGGTGGGCAATCGTCCGAAGAACGTGTGCCTGCGTTCGGGGATGCACTCCGGGGCGTTTATTCAGTACCCGGTCGACCGTCGCCCTGCTCACTCCTGATGCGGCGACAATTTCATTAATCGAAACGGGTCCACGAACATTCATGGTGCGCTACATCTACATCTCAAAAGAGATCATGTAAATGGCGTTTTATGAGTTATACTGATGAAAAGACACCTTGGGTATCGGGTCTTAGTACAATAAGCCGGGCGCTTCGATGACTGTCGTAGTCGGTTACGACAACTACTCTTTGACGCCTCCGGAAGTCAGACCGCCGACGATGAACTTTTGGCAAAGCAGGAACATCGCAGTAATCGGAACGCCGCTCAAAACTGCCAGCGCGGCGAACCGACCCCAAAGCTTTTCGTGCTCAGCCAGGAATGAGTTCGCACCTACGGCCAACGTCCAATTGGTGCGGGTCTGCAGAACAATGGACGCTACCGGGTATTCAGACATATGGGAAATGAAGGAGAGAATAAATACGACGGCAAAAATAGGGAGGCTGATCGGCAGGAGAATCCGGATAAAAGTCTGGAACTGAGAAGCTCCGTCGATCCTTGCCGATTCCTCCATGCTCGCCGGGATCGTATCGAAATAGCCTTTGATCATCCAGATGTAGCCCGAGATGCCGCCGAGATAGAC
>DATMQC010000213.1:0-5999 GCA_035567275.1 Chthoniobacterales bacterium
TATTGGGACTCCTTCAAAGGTTCTCTTGAGGGAGATCAGGATGCTGAGTAATCGGCATGTTGATTACTTATTTTAAAGACCCTCGTATTTTGGCGCGGTACCGCAGGCACAGGACTAACTCGCTGTAGTTGTACTCGGTCGCCCATTACCGGAGGGAGATCAGCGGCTGGTTCCACCCGTAATGTCGCCTTGTTTCTCCGCACTTCGCTCTGGGTAAGGATGACAACTTCCGCAATGGCCTCGTTTATATCCAACCGTTCCTTTGCCGTGTGAGCCTTCTGCAAGAGGGCCCGCATCCGTAAGATCACATCGGCGGCCCGAGTTCCATCGCGAATAATGCGTCTGACCGATTCGCGGGCTTCGGCGAGGTTAGGCGAATCCCCAACCAGCCAGCGAAAGCAGGCGTTGGCGTTAGTGACGATGCCCGCGAGCGGCTGGTTAACTTCGTGGGCAATGGACGCTGCCAATTCTCCCATGGTCGTTACCCGGCTGACATGAGCCAGTTCGGTTTGCGCTTCGCGCAAGGAAGCCTCCTTTTGATGCAGCTCTGCTTCTGCCCGCTTGCGCTCGGTTATGTCTTCGATGACCACCGCGAAAAACGCGGAGTTGCTTTCACTCGCTCCGATCTCTGGCAATTGGCAGCTGCAACCCGATCTGCAGTGGGTCGTTCGTCCGGGAGCCGCAGGCAGCAACGACTGCACCAGGGCTGTGGCATTCCTTGGACGCCAACTCGGTCTTCAAGACCCACAAATTCCACGCCGGTATCAAGACAACTCCGTTGGCCAAGTAGGGCGGGCCGGTCCCCGAGACTGTCTCAAACAAACGGCTGCGAGGGACCGCAGACCTCCAAGTCAGTAACGGCCATGGAAATTTCTATCGAGACTTGGAGGGCTACGCTCCGTCGTAGCCGCGGGCGCCATGGGAACTTCTAACCGGGGCCGCGGTTTCTAACCCGCAGCAACCCTGTTTGTTTCTTGCCAATCAAAGAGCGATCGGGGCCGCGAGACAAGAATCGGGAATCCCAAAGGCATCGACGTAATGGACCGCATCCTGCCGAATCTCCAGGCACAGCTCATCCACCATTCGCGTGATCGCTCTCGATTTCACCGCTCGAAGAGCGCCATTTTCCAGAAACCAGCCCTTATTCATTTCGATCTGTGACAAGGCGAAAAGATCGCACAGCCTCTTGAGCGCAATTCTCAAAGGTTGGTCCGTGACGGCTTCGACTGTTTTTGCAAACTGTTGAAGAACAACCCGGTCAATATAGGCGCGAGAAAGATCCAGTAACTCTCGCTGCATGCGAGAAAAAGCTGAAAAAGGATCCAATTTCTTTTTCAAAGTGAGATGGCGAAACGCCCGCGCGCCGCGAATAAGCATACTCGACTCACGAAATCGCAACATCCCAAGCTGAAACTTCACGTCTCGCAGATGCGCGTCCAACGTGTTCAGGACAATCGTCGGGTTGCGCCTCACGATCGTGGTCAAGGCGTGATTTACCATGAAAGCCGTAATCTGCGAAGGCCGCATTCCCTTGAGTTTCTCGTTAAATTCGGTCAGTAAATTCTTGGCGACCAGTTGCATCAGAACGGTGTTGTCGCCTTCGAAGGTCGTATAAACATCGGTATCAGCCTTAAGCGCAGCAAGCCGGTTGACTGCCAGATACCCTTCACCGCCGCAGGTTTCGCGGCACGTTTGAATGACCTGCGTCGCATTCCAGGTGGTAAATGCCTTGAGACCCGCAGCCAAGGTTTCGAGCGGCCGCGAATCTTCAGTATGGATCTTTTCGCTTTGCTCGACCAGATGTTTCAAAGCGAAATCCAGTGCAAAAACGTTTGCTAACAACGGGAAGAGCCGCCGCTGATGAGCCGGATAATCCAGCAGCAAAGTCTCCTGACTGGACCGTGCCGGGCCGAATTGGCGGCGACGAGCTCCGTAACGGATCGAAATTGTCAAGGCACTCTTTGCACCACTATTTGCGCTGGTCGCGATGCTGATTCGCCCGCTGAGGAGAGTACCGATCATTGTAAAGAAACGGGCAGCCGGGTTTTGAATTTCGGTCCGATATTGGCCGTCTTCCGTGACGTCGGCAAATCGATTCAGCATTTCGACCCGCGGGATTCTTACGTGTTCGAACCAGATGGCGCCGTTATCTACGCCGTTCAGACCCATTTTCAGACCATTGTCTTGAATGGTGACACCCGGCAGTGGCCGGCCTTCCTGGTCGCGGATCGGAACGACGAATGTGTGGACGCCGTGTTTTTGCCCGTTGACGTCCAGCTGTGCAAATACGATGGCAATGCTCCCATCCCGTCCTGCGTTGCCGATATAGTTCTTGCCGGCGGAAAAAGTCGGACTATGCAGTACGAAACAATCCCTTTCACGCTCGTAATTTGCGGTCGTTTCAAGTCGTTGCACATTCGAACCATGGCCGATCTCGGTCATGGCAAAGCAACCCAGAAGCCGCCCCGAAGCAGCATCGGGCAGATATTTCTGGTGATGATAGTTTGTGCCGAGCCGTTGAATGCTTCCGGCAAACAATCCGAATTGCACGCCCACTTTAATTACGAGGCTGAGATCGTGAAACGCCAGCGTCTCGAACGCTGCCATAAACTTGGGAAGATCATCTTCGCCGCCAACAGTGTGGCTCATGAAAATGCGTCCCATTCCCGTGTCGGCGACTTGTCGTGTCCACTGCAAAACCAGCTTCCGATATTCCGCGACGTCTGTCCCATTGTAGTACGGAAATTGGCTGACGACCTGTTTGATCAGATTTCGAATGTCTGCATGGTCGCCATCCAAAAGCTTTTGCAACGCGAGGGGATCGAAGGTGCCGGCCCCCTTTACAATGGGCGGATAAACCGGATTCAGGGCGGCCGCGCGAGCCTCCTGATCGCCCGCGCCCGAAGGCTTCTCCATTGTTTTGTTGATGGCAGCCTGCTCGCTCATTCTTTGCGCGTATTTTCTTTATCGCGAGGGTAAAAAGTATCCCCTTTCTCGGACATCATCGACAGAAGGTCACAGGGCGCAAAGCGCCCTCCTATTCGTTCTCGGAGATTGTTCAGGCGGCTTGCTACAGTGCCAACACCGAGGGTGTCGGCGAAACGCAGCGGGCCGCCGCGAAACGGGGACCAGCCCGTGCCCATCACCATGCCAAAATCGACGTCTTCGGGTACTTCGACCACTTTCTCCTCGAGTGTGCGAGCGGCCTCGTTAACCATGATCAAAACGAGCCGATCGCGCAGATCTCCTTCGTTTTGGACGGTTGGTTCCGCGGCCTGGAACCCTGCCAGCTCAGGATTCGGTGATTCTTTGCCGTTCGGCCCATACTGGTAGAATCCCTTTCCGGATTTGCGACCGACCCACCCCTTTGCCACCATTTTTTCCAGCGTATCATCCAATGGCCCCAAATACGGCAAGCGCCTCTCAAGTTCGCGCGCAACATGGATCGCCACGTCGAACCCCACTTCATCGATCAGGCGCAACGGGCCCATCGGCATTCCAAAATCAAGCATGACGCGATCGATGTCTGCCAGCCGATGTCCTTCCCTGAAAAGTCGCACAGCCTCAACCATGTACGGCAGCAGGATGCGATTAACCAGAAAGCCCGGGCCATCCCTCACCAGCACGGGAAGTTTTCCAATACCTTTGGTAAAACGTATGGCGGTCTCAACCGTTCGTGCGCTTGTCTTCGGACCACGTACTATTTCCACCAACTGCATCCGGTGAACCGGATTGAAGAAATGAATTCCGACCAGCCGTTCGGGATGCTGCAGAGACGCCGCCATCGCGTCGATGGAAAGAGCGGAGGTATTCGACGCAATCACGACCTCGGGAGAAACCTTCATCTCGAGAGCTGCAAAAATCTTTTGCTTGAGTCCGACCTCTTCGACAGCGGCTTCGATCACCAGATCGATATCGCTAAGCGGCACCTCCTCGTAGACCGGAACGATCCGGTCATAGGCATTCCGCGCTTCATTTTCCGAAAAGATATGGCGTCGAACGGCCTCGCGATTCAGCTTGTCGACCGATTGCATCCCTTTGGCTAACGGAGACGGCCCGATGTCCTTAAGAAGAACCCGAATTCCCCGCACGCTCAGCCATTGTGCAATTCCAGCCCCCATTACTCCCGCGCCGACGACCATGCTCTTTTTGACGCTCTTAATTGGCAGCGAGTCCGGTTCGCCGAGACCGACCGCCAGTTTTTTGGCGCGCTCCTGCAGGAAAAAGATTCGAATGAGATTTTGAGCCTCCTTGCCCAGGACCAATTCAAGGAATTTATTCTTCTCATTTGCGAGCGATCCCTCATGAGAGAGCGTCAAACTGGCGAAAACCACTTCCAGCGCCTTGATCTGTGCGGGGTAGTTTCCCCGCGTTTTGGCCAGGACGGTTTTTTCCGCTTCGGATTTGATCAACCGCGAAATTGGCGGACGATTGACCGCGAAGGGTCGAAGGGAGCGCTTCTTGCCGGCGTTCTTCCGTATGACCCCGGCCGCCAGCTCGATGATCCTTTCGGGATAGGCCACCGCGTCCACCATCCCGAGTTTAACGGCGAGCTTTGCCGGGAATTGTCGCCCTGTCAGAATTGCATCGAGCGACTTCTGCAGACCGATCAACCTTGGTAGTCGAGTTGAGCCTCCCCAGGCAGGCAAAATGCCAAGCGTAGTTTCCGGTAATCCAACCTTCGTTGCGGGATCTGAAGAAGCGACCCTGTAATCGCAAGCCAACGCTATCTCGAATCCCCCTCCCAGAGCGACTCCGTGGATCGCTGCAACAGTCACGAAGGGAAGCCGCGAAATCCGTTCGAACGTTTTCTGTCCCTGTTCGATCAAAAAAGCAATGCGCTCTGCGTTCAGATCTGCCGTGAAGCCTTTGAGATCAGCGCCTGCAATATAAATCTTCGGCTTCGCGCTCTGGAGAATCAGCCCGCGGAGAGTCTTTTCAGTCTCCAGTAAGTTGAGCTGTTCGTTCAGTTCGTCGAATGTCGGCTGGTCGAAAATGTTGGCCGTCGATTCCGGCCTGTCGAAAGTCAGAAGAGCGATCGCGTCGTCGAGGATTTCGCGTCTAAGATATTTGGTTGCCGCGGGCATTTTTCTCAGTTGCGGCTCAGCCAGAGAGCCCCCCCCTGTCCACCACCGACACACAGGGCAACCAACGCGCGACTCAGATTCCGGCGGTGAAGTTCCTTGAGCGCAGTCAATACAAGACGCGTCCCGGAGACTCCTACAGGGTGCCCAAGAGCGATTGCTCCGCCATTGACGTTCAATATCTCGTCAGGTATTTCACCAAGCACCGTTTCACGCTTGAGGTGTTCGCGACAGTAGGATTCAGACTTCGCAGCGTACTGGCATGCAATCACCTGAGCGGCAAAGGCTTCGTTAATTTCAATAATTTCAGCGTTCGCCAGGCCCAAGCCGGTCTTCTGTTCCGCTCGATGAATTGCATGCACGGGACCCAACCCCATCCTTGAAGGATCCAGTCCCGCATAAGCGTAACCTTCCAGCCTGCCGAGAGGAGTGAGCCCTGTTCTCCGGAGCGCGCGCTCCGTCATCATAAGCAGAGCTGCGGCCCCATCGGTGATTTGCGAGGAATTGCCCGCAGTCACGGTTCCGGTCACCGGTTCAAATACCGGCTTCAATTTGGCGAGAGCCTCCATTGTTTGATTGTTTCGCGGACCGTTATCCTGGTCCATGAATGCCGGAGTTTTTTTTGCCTTTGGAAGGTAAACCGGAGTGATTTCTTGCTTCAGCCTGTCCCGCCCGGCCACCGCTTTGTGATGCGATTCCATCGCAACGCTGTCCTGTTCTTCGCGACTGATATGGAAATCGCGACTCAAATTCTCGGCGGTCTGCCCCATGTTCAAACCGCTAACCGGATCGGACAATCCCAGTTGCAGGCCAATACGGGGTTGAAAATCCGTGGCCCGAAAACTGGTAAGGACGCCTAATTTCTGCGAAAGATTTTTTGCGCGAGCCAACGCGCTAAACTTCTTTGCGGCGTCA
>DATMQC010000214.1:0-8465 GCA_035567275.1 Chthoniobacterales bacterium
GACGCCCAGCTGATCAATTCCAAAAATCAACAGCATTGGGAATCAATCATCTTCACGCTCGAAGATAATGAGCTTTTTAAGAAGCACTACCCTGAGATCACAAAGGACTCGGTTGTCGAATTCATCACTTTCGACCGAAGAAATCCCAATTCAGTGTATTCCTGCCTGGCTTTGGCGCGGGAAAATGCGCGGACTGTGCGGGAACAGATGTCGATCGAGATGTGGGAACAAATCAATCGGATGTTTCTGCTTTTTCGTTCCGGGGAGGCGCGGCAGATGTTTCAAGGCAGCACCTACGAATTTTTCAAATGGATTCTCGAGGGATCCCAACTCTTTCAGGGTGTTACCGACGCCACCATGTCTCACGACGAGGGTTGGGAATTCATCCAACTCGGGAAATATCTGGAACGCGCCGACCGCACTTCTCGAATCCTGGATCTCAAATATCACGTCCTTCTGCCGACAGGAGAGCAGATCGGCGGAAATGTCGATACCATCCAGTGGATGGCTGTTTTGAAGTCGTGCAGCGCCCTGGAGCCATACAGAAAGCATTACCGCGGACTAGTTGCGCCCTGGAAGGTGGTCGAGTTTCTGGTAAAGAACCCAACATTTCCCCGCTCCGTACTTTTTTGCGTACACTCTGTTGACGAGTCGCTGCACAAAATCACCGGCGTCGACCGCGGCGATTTTAACTACAAGGTTGAAGCCGAGCGGCTTTCCGGAAAGCTGCTGGCCGATCTCTCCTATATTACGATAGCGGAAATTTTCGAGTTCGGCCTCCATGAATATCTGGACAGGATGCAGCTGCGATTGATCGAAACAAGCAATGCGATCTACACCGCATTTTGCGAATGGTTAGACACCGAGGAGCCAAAGCCGAGCCAGTTACAGGAACAGATCGGTTGATTTCTCGGCCTCGCTATTTTATCTCGGTTGCACGCATGTAATCCCTTAACGGCTCGGGGATCACGATCGATCCATCGGAACGCTGATACGTTTCGACCAGCGCTACATAAAGCCGGGCCAGCGCCGTACCTGAACCGTTTAATGTATGGCAGAAGTGATTTTTTCCCTCCGCATCCTTGTACTTCAGATTCATCCGGCGAGCTTGATAATCTTCAGCGTTTGAACAACTCGAAACTTCCAGATACTGGCTCTGCCCAGGCGCCCACACCTCCAAATCGTACGTTTTTGCCATGCTGAAACCGAGGTCACCGGTACAAAGTTCAATGACCTGATAATGTAGTCCAAGAATCTGCAACACCTTTTCGGCGTTCGCCGTCAAAGCTTCCAATTCTTCGTAGGAGGCCTCCGGCGTCGTGATCTTAACCAGTTCAACCTTGTCGAATTGATGAACCCGGATCATTCCCCGTGTGTCCCTCCCCGCCGATCCAGCTTCCCGCCGGAAACAAGGAGTATGCGCGACAAAATACTTGGGAAGTTCGTCCACAGACAGTATCTCGTCGCAATGAAAATTTGTCAGGGGCACCTCGGCTGTCGGTATCAAAAATAATTCCCCATCCTCCAGCCCGTACGCCTCCTCTTCAAACTTTGGCAGTTGTCCGGTTCCAACCATGCTTTTCCGCCGGACCAGGTATGGCGGTCCCATTTCCACGTAACCGTGATCGAGCGTGTGTAGATCCAGCAGAAACTGGATCAGCGCGCGTTGAAGCCGTGCGCCAATGTTAGTGAAACACACGAAACCACTTCCGCTTATTTTCGCGGAGCGCTCCAGGTCAAACAAACCGAGTCTCGTACCCAGATCAACATGATCAAGCGGTTTGAAGCCAAAAACCGGCCGTTCGCCCCAGCTCCGAACCACGGGATTCGCGCGCGAATCTGACCCGGTCGGAACACTCGGATGCGGCACATTGGGAATTCCATAGAGCAGCTCTCTTTGTGCTTCCTCGACGGCGGAAACCTGTTTCCCAAGCCTGGTGATTTCATCCCCGATTGCTCGGACTTTGCTCTCCAGATCAGCGCTCGACTCCTTTTTCGAGCGAAGCCCTCCAATTTCTTTGCTTAGCCGATTTCTTTCCTCGCTCAGTCTTTGCGTTTCCGTCTCCAGGCGGCGCCGCTCGGCATCGATTTCCAACACCGCATCGATCTGCCGAACCAATTCCTTATCCCGCGCCGCAAGGCGCTCCCGAAAATGGTCGGGATTCTCGCGAATGAGACGAATATCGAGCATATTGTTTGATCGTTGTATCCCATCGGGATCAACAGTAAACAGGAATATTTAAAAGCCGGCACTACAGGCCAGCGGTTGGCCTCACCCGAGCGTGACTTGGCTATGGCGATCGTTTTCGGGAGCCAAGCAGGAGGGCCGGATCTCCGAGCCGGCCGCTATGACGAAGTAAACAATAGCCGTTCTTGGCGTGCGGCTCGGAGATCCGCCCCTACCTGATCCTCCCCGGCGCCGGGATGGGATACTAAGACGACCGAGGCTATGCTTGCAGTTGCGCAATCTGATTCAGAAGCTCCCGGTTAAGACGTATTCCAGCATGCAGATTTTCAATCGGGAAATTTTCGTTTGGCGAGTGCACCTTTGCGTCGGGCAACGCCAAACCTAGCAGCAGCGTATCGACTCCGAGGGTTTCCTTAAAGGTCTGCGTAATCGGAATGCTTCCACCCTCGCGAATGAAAGCGATTGGTTTGTCGAATGTTCTACGCAACGCTTCCTGTGCCGCTTTGCCAAATGCCGAATCGGGCCTCACAAGATAAGGTTTTCCTTCGTGCTGGGATATGATCTCCATTTCAACCGAGTTCGGGCATTCTCGCTTCAGAAAATCAGTGATCGCGGTTTTTAGCTCAAACGGGTCCTGATCGGGAACAAGGCGAAAAGAAATTTTAGCCAGTGCCTTGGCAGGGATGATCGTCTTCGAACCCTCACCCTGGTATCCCCCTGCCAACCCGTTCACTTCCGCGGTTGGCCTTGCCCAGACTCGTTCGAGAAAAGAATAGCCCTTTTCGCCGGCAAGCGCCGGCGAGCCCGTTACTTCCAACCAACTCTGCTCCGTGTACGGAAGGACGCTCCAAAGCTGTCGCTCCCATTCTTCCACCGGTGAGACTTTGTCATAGAATCCATTCACTGCGACCCTTCCGTCGTCGTCGTGAAGCTTCGCCAAGATTCTGCTTAATTCTGTCGCCGGATTCGCAACCGATCCCCCAAATATTCCGGAATGCAGATCGACGGCCGGCCCGCGCAAACGAATCTCCATGCAGAGGATCCCGCGCAAACCATAGGTGAAGGTTGGAACGCCGGGAGCTACCATGCCGGTATCCGAAACGGCAACAACATCCGCTTGCAAGGCAGTCTTATTTTCTCGGAGAAAGCCTTCCAGATTTGGACTACCTATTTCCTCTTCTCCTTCAACCAGAACTATCAGGTTCAACGGCAAGTCGTGGTTCTCCGCCAGGACCGATTCGATGCCAAGAATATGTGCAAGGATCTGTCCTTTATTGTCCGTCGATCCTCTGCCGATGACTCTTCCATCTCTGATGACCGGTTCGAAAGGGGGCGAATGCCAAAGATCCAAAGGATCAGGCGGTTGCACATCGTAGTGTCCGTAAATCAGGAGCGTCCTTCGACCTTGTCTGTGCTCGTTGCGTGCGACGACGACGGGATTTCCCGGAGTCGAAAACTTCTGCGCCGACAGCCCGATTTTCCGGAAACGAGCTTCCAACCAGTTCGCGCACTCATTGACATGAGGTTGATAAACACGGTCAGCCGATACAGATTGAAACCGCAAGAATTCGATCAGGTCGTCAACGGGATTCATATTCGGATTGAGCAAACCACACGGTTCGCGTTCAAACCAGCGCCGAGTGTTCGACTTTGGTGGTCGAGGACGATTTTTAAGATTTGGCGGGGCAAGTCAGCGGGACAACGAAAACGAAGTTACCGTGCTCATTCGCCTAAAGATGCAAACAAATCCCCAACATATTGAGGTCAGAGTCGTCTATCACTCAAGACTTTGTACGTTTGAACTTGTCACCACTATCATCCCAGCCTACCCTCCAGGTTAATATCCATGTACCTTCAATCGCTCGAATTGCTTGGATTTAAGTCGTTTGCTCAAAAAACCGTTTTGAATTTCCATCCGGGCGTGACGGCGATCGTCGGACCGAACGGTTGCGGAAAGTCGAATGTCCTGGACGCCATCCGATGGGTGCTCGGCGAACAATCCGCAAAGGCGCTGCGAGGCGGGGAAATGGCAGATGTGATTTTCAGCGGCACGGACAGCAAACAGCCCGTCGGAATGGCCGAAGTTTCCCTGAACTTCGCAGACTGCGAGAAAGAGCTCGGCACCGAATACAACGAAGTTAAAATCACACGAAGGGTTTTTCGTGATGGGCATTCGGAGTATCTTCTAAACCAAGTTCTCTGCCGGCTCCGGGATATCCAAATGCTGTTCATGGATACGGGAATTGGTCGAACTGCCTATTCCATCATGGAACAGGGCAAAATCGATCTGATTTTAAGCTCTCGTCCGGAAGATCGCAGAACCATTTTTGAGGAAGCCGCGGGAATTACGAAGTACAAGGCGCAAAAAAAGGAGGCTCTTCGCAAGCTGGAATATACGGATGCGAACCTCGTGCGGCTGGCGGACATCATGAAAGAAGTGAAGCGCCAGATCGGCTCTCTCCAGCGCCAGGCAGGAAAGGCGCGGCGGTACAAGACTCTCTTCGACGATTTGCGGACGCTCGACACACATTTCAGCCGAAAAGTCCAGGACGAGATGTTAGGCGCAATCAACCAGGCCCAGCAGGAGATCGAACGCCTGAAGCAATCGCAGCGTTCGCTCGAGGAGCAGGTTGAATCGCAGGAGTTTGGCCTTAGCGAGCAGCGTCACGATGTCGAGATCCTGGAAGAAAAGATTTCCGACGGACGCCAGCGAGCCCAGGAACTCAAAAATCAGCTGAATTCAGCCTCCGGCCGGATCGAGTTCAATTTCGAGCGAATTCAAGAGGCATCCACTTTGCTCGAACGCTATCGCGAGGACGTCATCACAGCTGAGGAAAAATCAGCCATCCAGAGGTCCCAACTTGCGGAAGCTGAACAACAGCTTGGTGAAATCTTTGAATCTTTGCGTGCCGAAGAGAGCAAGCTTCAAGACGAGCAGCAACAGGCAAACAGGATCAGGTCGGAACGACAGGGTGTTGAGCGATCTGTTCATGATTTCCAACGGCGCATTCAAGATCATGAGAGCCGGTTCGCCGCCATCCGCGGTGACCTTTCTGCGACACTCAACGAGCGTGAAGCAGGCGGAACACGTCTGGATCTGATCCTGCAGGAGTTGAAGCAAACGGAAGTCACGAGAGAACACCTCAAAGCTCAGGATTTGGATACGGACCAGCAGCTGGGGGCGGCTCTGGAAAAGGTTCAAAATTGCCGAGACGCACTAAAAGATCACGAGCACGAATTGCTCAACGCGCAAAAGCATTTGCAGCAAATCGAGCGCGACATTTCTTCCAGCCAAAAGACGGTGACTGAACGAGACTCAAAACTGGAGGTTCTTAAACAGCTGAATGAGGAGGGAGCAGGCCTTGGAGAAGGCACTCAAGCCATCCTGAAAGGACTGGATAATCCGCAACTCTACCGAGCTGCGATCGCAGGTGCTCTGGCGAATTTTATCGAGGTAGAAGCCGATTTTATTCCCGCCATCGAGGCTGCTTTGGGCCAATATCTGAAGACTGTTTTCATTCGTGACCCAGCGGTTGCCGAATCAATCGCTTCCATTCTTGCCAGCAAGAAGTTTGGACGCGCTGCCCTGATCTCAATTGCGTCACCGGAGACGGGCTCATCGCTTCAGACTCGAGCCCTTCCGCAAAAGGCAATCGCCTGGGCCCTTGAACGGGTCAAATCTCATCCTGACGTGGCGCCAATACTCAACCGTTTGCTCGGGAATGTCGCGCTTGCGAGCAATCTGCCTGACGCCTTTGAAATCAAACAGAATGCGCAGGACATCGCCGTCGTAACGCTCCTCGGTGACTGCATTACCCGTGAAGGAGTTATTTTCGCTGGGGCAAATGGTGAGAACCGTAATTCGGTACTGCAGAGAAAAATCCAGATCCAGCGCCTCGAACAGGATGTTGCATCTGCACGCCTTGATTTGCTGAACCTGGAGAAGCAGCGAACCGAACACCTGGCAACTCTCGAATTGAGGCAACAAACCGTACACGAGGATCGCGAAAGCTTCCAGCGCGTGCAGATCTGCGCTTCGACGCTTCAGGGTCAACTTTCTTTGCTCGACCGCGAACTGCGCGAAGCGGAAGGAAAAATCAAAAGCCTCACATGGGAGCGCGAGAACGTTCAGAATCGCTTGAACATCGCAACCGCCAAGGTGCAATCATTGGAGGCTGAACTCGCGCGCAGCAATGAGGAGCTTTCCTCAATGCAGGCGCAGCTCTCCGCAGCATTGGCTCAGGCAGACTGCCTTAGGCGAGATGAGGACGCTCTAACCGATGTGCTTAATGAGCTTCGCATCTGCGTTGCAACCGAGCGCCAGAGGCGAGATGACCTGCAGCGGCAGCAGCAGCCAATGGTTGTCCGACTTGCGGAACTCCAGGATCTCATCGTAAGCAGACAGCAGGAAATCCAAAACTATGCGGACCGGATTGAACAGTTAAGAGCCGATAACGATGCGCTGAATGGTCGTATCGAACATTTGAAGTCGGAACAATCCGCGGCGGAAGCCGAAGTTGCGGACCTTCTGCAGGATCGGGCCGAGCGGATGCATGCGCTGGAAGCCGTGGAACAGAATTTGAGGCTCTTGCGCAGGCAACTCTCCGATTGCCACGATCAACGAGGCCAGCACGAGGTGAAATCCACCCAGCTTAATCTTCGGCTCGAGCACATCCGCGAACACGTTTCCCATCGTTACCTGGTTGATCTTACGAATTTTGCGCCTGATTGGTACGCGTTTCATCTCTCGGTCCGCGAGCAGCGTAAACGACTTGACAAACCAGAAGCCTGGGCGGATCCAGCCCGAACCGATCTGGCGGCCGATTCCGGTTCCGAAATTAACTGGGAGTTCGTCCAAAGTGCGATCGCGGAAATTACCGAGCGTCTCGACGCAATGGGACCGGTCAATCTCGAAGCAATCCAGGAATACGACGAACTGGAGGAACGCCAGCGATTTCTCGAGGAACAGCAGAACGATCTGGTCAAATCCAAGGCAGAGCTCCTGGACGTGATTAATAAAATCAACGCCACCACCAAGGAACTGTTCGCCGACACCTTCGCCCAGGTCCGTGTCAATTTTCAGGACATGTTTACAGAACTTTTCGGTGGCGGAAAAGCCAACCTTCTTCTCGTCGATGATGCTGACCCTCTTGAAAGCGGAATTGAGATCATAGCGAAACCACCCGGCAAACAGCTTCAGTCAATATCGCTCCTGTCGGGAGGAGAACGGACGATGACGGCCGTCTCGCTGCTGTTCGCGATCTACATGGTCAAACCCAGCCCGTTCTGCGTGCTGGACGAAATGGATGCTCCGTTGGACGAGTCGAATATCAACCGATTCATCAGGATTCTCGATCGTTTTGTTCAACAAAGCCAGTTCATCGTGATCACCCATAATAAACGGACCATCGCCAAGGCAGACATTTTGTATGGGGTGACCATGGAAGAGCACGGCATAAGCAAGCTCGTCAGTGTGAAATTAACGAAACGCGCTGATTCCTCCGCACAAAGCGATCTTATCGGAACCGCCCGATCGGCCCCAAGTATCGCCGAAACCTTTGGCAAGCACGGCGATCTCCAAAGCGACAGAAATCCCTAGCTAGCTTTTACGCTCCGACCAATTGCAGGCAATCGAACTGAGAGTCGTCGCGCGCCACATTAAAACCAACAGATAGTTTCAGGAGAGCTCGCGCAAAATTTTCTTTTGCCGGATCCGCGGGATGGGCAACGTGTGATTGTCATTGCCGGGCACCGGAAAGCAGCCTCGGAAACGCCGATCATCAGGTCAATGCCGGCATCGATCGCAGGACCGGACTCGAGTTCGGCGTGGGTGCCGCTTCCGGGGATATTTTGTCCGCCGGTCTGTCCGCATGCTCGCTCTTTGCAGGCGTGGCCTCGGGAAGAACGATTACCCTGGGCTCAGACGGCGATACGTCCGATTTCTCGGAATTCGTTCGGGTATGCGAATGGCGGACTGCTTGATGCCTTGATTGAGCAGTGGCATGGGAGCGCCTGTCATTGCCGGTGAAAAACCTTTTAAGGCTGTGATAGATATTGTGCCATGTGTCTTCGGCTTGTGCGTGCGGTGCCGCAGCCGATAATAGAAAGCAAAAAAGCAAGACGCGGTTCATGTTAACTCACTGATCTCAACCAGTGACTTTCCGCGATCTATACCGCTCGCCGGGGTGGCGGCTAAGCATCCGATGCGCAAAAAGCCAGATCCGAAAAGCTCTTCGCCCGAATCTCCAGCCAAGTCAATGTCTGGCCTCTCCGCCTT
>DATMQC010000215.1:0-7720 GCA_035567275.1 Chthoniobacterales bacterium
AATCAAATCTCCGAGCAACTCGCTCTTGAGGGATTTCTGATATTTCCGTGGGGAGGTCTCATCACCAAACAGCGCCAAGCAGTGAGCACCACAACGGCGGCGATAATAAACCAACCCATCCAAATCCGCCGGGTGACCCATTAATGCAGCTCCCCACCGCCGTGATTTGGCATAGCTTGAAACGAAGCGCTGTAGCGTCGCATCGATCAACGTCAGAGTATCACCAAACAGATTCAGTCCGCGAAACCCGCCCGGGATGGAAATATACCAAACACGAAAGTCGTTTATCTCGGACCAATCCAGGGGGGTACTGCACCGGATCTTGATTCCAAACACCTCCTGAAAGGCTCGCGTGATCGAACTGGCAGCATAACATACGCCCCAACGGGCGTTCTCTGAATCGAAGCGATAGATGCCTAAGCGGCTGCAAAAGAGGGGTGAGGCATGGCGTCGCCGGCAGATTCGAAACCAAGTGGTGGCAACGTCGCAAACCGGAAGGTCAATACTGCTGAGCCGCGCCGGTGGCTCGGGAGCCACTATGCGTTTAGCTCCCGATGTCGCCATAGCGCTTCGCGTCGGCCACAACTTCGGCCACCTTGCCTTCTCTCAATAAGTCCAGGGGCCGAGCATCGTCGAGAGCGTCGCTCGGAGTAAGGAAGTAGCCGATAATTGACAGCGGCTCTAAGTCCTTCTCCTTTAGGACAGCAAGCACCTCCGACAGCCCAGGAAGCAACTGCGTACGATGGATCTGCCACGCCGGATATCGGTAACTCCTCAGGTCCTTACGCCATGCGAAAATCCGTCCCTTCTCGCGATATTGGCGGACCGTCTCGCGAGCGCTAAGGCCCAGGCCGGTAGCAAACTCTATATCCGAAAGCCCGCCGCCTTCTGCATCCTGCATTTCGGCGTCCGCGCCTAATGAGCGAAGGCGCACCCGTTCGAAAGCCTCTTCCTCCGCATCCGAAGGAATCTCAATCGTTTCTCCGATCGTCCGTATCACTCGCAGAGCTTCCTTCCCGTGGACGCCGGCTGCACTGATCATAGCGGATAACGCCACAGCAAGCCGCTCTTCATTCGGCGCTAGCCCTTCGACTTTCGGTTCGACCCCTCTCTCACGCGATGTATTTGACTCGTTGGCAGCAACACCAACAGTCTCGCGTTTCGCAAAACGAACTTCTTCAAGAGCGCCAGAACGAAAGCCCTTCGGTGCCTTAACGAGTTTGAACGTTCCGAATCCACGCGGTTGGACGCTTTTACCTTTTTTCGACCCAACCTTGATAGCATTGAAGACGGCCGTCACCACTCTATTGACATCAGCCTTGCTAACCTCGCCCTTTAGCTGCTTTTGAACCGCTTTAACTAGCTCTGCCTTGGAGGCCATCTGGGCAATATGGCAATGACCGATCACGGTGTCAATCTTTGTCCATTTAGCCCAGTATTTGGGCGCCGCCGATTCAGGAAGCTCATCGGTTCGGAGTAGTGCCGCTCGAACTTCCGCCTCGAAGCGGTCACCGAGGCCTGGCAAGATCACCGCGTTCGCCATTAAGCCGCCGACCCGATGTTGCGGGTTTTCGTAGGTGCGGTCGCGCAGTTCCCCCAATGAATCGTTCAAGGAGACGATGCTGGACATCGAGAGCCGTATGGAGACGCGGGTATACGCGGAAAAGGAGACGATGGGCCAGGTACGCGACGAGGAGCGGACCACGGGGGTTCGCACGCTGTATCAAGAAGTGGATCGCCAATTCAATCTTGCATGTCTGGAGTGGGCGCCAGGTCAGCGAAGACCCAGTGAAGGAAAATTTTATTACGATGCGGCGACTGGTCGGCCTGACACTAAAACGAAAATTGAAAAAGATTTTTCTTGATGACGGCCGATAGCGCATCCATGTCTTTCGCGGGGTCTGAACCCGTTTTCAGTCATGGAGCTTGATGAATCGGTCAACGGATGTAGCGGCCGGTTAGAAAACTTTCCGCTTCTCGATGTCATTCAAATGGCATGCATCGCGAGGCGCGATGGTCGACTTGACATAAGGCACAAGGCCGAAATGGGAAAAGTCTTCCTTGAAAGAGGGCAGATAGTCTGCGTTGAAACTGGCCGGTCGGTGGGTGAAGACGCGTTGCTGGAAATACTCTGTTGGGAGACGGGTAGATTCATTTTCTCTGCGATGCAGCTGGGTCGTATTGAGAAACAGAACGTTCAAGGTAGTTGGGAGCATGTCCTGATGGAGGCTGTGCGTAAGCGCGATGAAATACAAATACGCGAAGGCCCAAGAGTAGGCACCCGGAAGCTGCAGCATCGCTTGCGCCCGGAGCTTACCTCACATCTTCTAGGCGAAATTGGCAGGCAACGTTCTCGCGCAACAGCGCTGAAGCGTCTCGTGCAGATTGCCGGCATTCTTTTGACAAGTTCACTTGTCGTTGCAGGTGTGATTCTCCTCACGCGGTTCGGAGGTCAACTCCTGTCCCCAATCTTAGAGCTAAGCCAACAAGGTGTTCGCAGGTGGGCCAGAAGTCAAAGCTATCAGGTGCAAATACCTGCCGGCGAATTCATTTATCAGGATGGAGAGATTCGCCGAACCGACGCCTATAATATTGACGCTACGGAGGTAACTGTGTGGCAGTACGCCGATTTTTTGGGAGCACTCGGTGATCGAACCGATTTTGATCACCCTGGCCAGCCGAAAAATAAGCTTCACACAAACCCGGAGTGGGAGGCATATTCTCGAGCCGCCTTTGCTCTGGATCGTTTTCGAGGTGTACCGGTTACGCCCAACTTTCCGGCGGTCTTCATCGATTGGTTTGACGCATATGCCTATTCAAAATGGAAGGGACGTCGCCTGCCGACTGAGGAGGAATGGGAAAAGTCAGCTAGAGGAGAAAAGGGTCTGCGTTATCCCTGGGGCAACCGGTTTGAGCATAGGGCGGCAAATCTTCTGGGGAGTGGTAGTCAGATTTCGGGTTGGACCGCCGTGGGTAGTTGGCCGCTTGACCGTAGTCCATACGGTGTATTTGACATGGGTGGGAATGTTTCTGAATGGACGGCAACGTGGGCGGAAGATCGAAACCCGGTTGTGCGCGGAGGCAATTTTTTGAATGCGGAGGCCGAGGCCACGCGCCGGATAATCAACCTCTCGCCGGAAACGATCGACGCAAGAATCGGGTTTCGAACCGTTGGCGAGGGCGTAGAAAAGAAATAGGGTGGAAACATGGTTGTGCTGAGGGGAAACGAGCGAGGGATTTCGGCTCGATGCGAAAAGCATTCGACGGATTGGGGACGAAGAAATAGAATCCTTGAAAAGCAAAACTGGTTGCAGATGAGTCAAGTTTTTCTGTATTCGCACGTTTAATCATTCGTTGTTTTGCTTTTCAAGGATTCTATAAAGCGGGACCGCGAAAGCAAAGGCACCGGATTTCCACACAACTTGTAAATGCACGCACGAATCAAAACCCAAACGCCATATGTTTGCTGATCACACCCGGGCAATGACCCGGAACCTAAACAAATTTCGGTCCCGCAAGAGCGAGGCCGCTTCGCCCAATCGGCGCTGCTCCCAACGCGAACTTGAGATCATTACATTTCGCCGGTCTGAGGTGCGGCCTCGCTAGGCTTGGGCTTGTGAAGCAATGTCCTATATTAATTTCGTGAGCGGCGAGGTCGAGTTCAAGATTGTTTACTATGGCTGCGCCTTGGGTGGTAAGACTACGAGTCTTGGTTACCTACACGATCGAGTGGATGCCAAGGATCGCGGGAAACTCTTGCTACTTCCTACGCAGAATGACCGAACCCTATTTTTTGACTTCCTCCCGATCGACGGTGGCGTTGTAAAAGGGTTCAAGGTTCGCTTTAAGTTATGGACGGTTCCCGGCCAGGTAATGTACAACGCTACGCGGCAGCTGGTATTGCGCGGGGTCGACGGTGTTATCTTTATCATTGATTCTCAATGGGACAGAGTACCGGCGAATATGGAGAGTTTGCGGAACCTGGAAGAAAATCTCGGAGGAATGGACCTGTCGCTTGATCGCCTACCGTGGACAACATTTTACAATAAAAGAGACCTTCCCGAAGATCAGATCGTACCCGTCGATTCTCTGGATCTTCTCTTTCAGATAAAAGAACGAAGAGTTAGCCGCTTTGTCGGCGATTGTATTTCCGGGGCAAACATTTTCAATGCTCTCAACGAGGTCACTCAACAGGTTTTGCGCGACTTCATGCTTAAAGATGATTTGGAAAACTACGATGCCTACCGATAGAGGCAGGAGATGGGCCTCCTGATCTATGAAATCGCGCCTCTCGTCGGGTATGACGCTTGCGGAGTTGCTCGTGGTCCTTGCGATCATAGGGACGGTGGCCGGTGCGGTCACATTTGCGGTCGCGAAAGCATTGAAGAAGCAACAAGCCAAAGCATGCTTGACAAACCTGTTGATGATCGAAGCTGCGAAGGATGAGTACGCGCGGGATCACCCAGGGGCGACCGAGGTGAGCGACGATGCGGAATTCAGAAAATACTTTCGTTTCGGTGTTCCACGATGCCCGGTCAATCCAAATGAGGAGTATCAAAACTGGAATGCTCTTGGCGCACGCGTCTCCTGCAAAGTTCACGGAACGATTGAAACATTACAGGCGGTTCCGTAATCGATGAGCCTTGTACTAAACCGGTGGAAGGTTGTAGTCGACTTTGTTCAGGGTCACGACGTTAGTGACATCTCTCTGTGGGGCGAAAATCTTACGGCGCGCATGGACGGCCAGATTGTCAGCCTCGCGGAGGCTGGGGCTCTCTCTAAACAGGCGGTTTCGGAGATGATCAGGGAGTTGCTTATGATCAACCCTGAGCGTGCTAGAGCAATGGATCAACCAATGATTAGCGTCGACTTTACGGTTGAACTCTTCGACAAAAGATTTCGAGTTAATGTCGCTCGAACGCGCGGTGAGTTGTTTGCGTCCCTCAGGCCACTTCCCGAGAATCCTCCGGAACCGAGTACCATAGGGCTCAGTTCTCCGCTCGTGAAAAGCGTGCGGGAAGCAAATGGAGGATTGGTATTGATCACGGGGCCAACCGGATCAGGAAAAACCACGACGATCGCGAGTCTGCTCGAGACGATCAATCGTTCGAGACAGGCGAAGATCATTACAATCGAAGATCCGATTGAATTCAATTTCACGCCAGTAAAGGCCGAAATCATTCAGCGGGAAATTGGCTTGGATTCGCGGTCGTACGAACAGGGACTGCGCGAGGCGCTGCGGCAGAATCCGGATGTCATAGTGATCGGGGAGATTCGCGATGCCGAAACGTCAATCGTAGCGCTGCAGGCTGCCGAGACCGGCCACTTGGTTATTGGGAGTCTGCATGCCAATAGCGTTGTGGAAGCAATAACGCGCTACCTGCTCCTCGGACCAAAGGAGCGATCGCTGGAAATGCGATATGTTCTCGCGAAGACACTTCGGGTGGTAACGAACCAGCGTCTGTTACGAAAGCGCGGCGGTGGCAGGATAGCGGTGCGAGAAGTGTGTTTGCACGCGCCTAACGTCGAAGCTGTAATTCTCCGAGGAAATGAACATGAATTAGCCGGGTATATGTTGACCGGGCGCGAATCGGGAATGATCGACTTCCTGTCCGCATTAAAGTCCGTTCAACATTTAGTCGAACCGTCGGACTACCAGCTCTTTTCAAAGCTGTGAGAGAACCGACTGCAGATTGGCGGGTGCCGTGAGCTGAGGTTCGGAGGCGGACGAGTTTTTGAAGAAACAAAAGCGCAAAGAGCCCTGTAGCACGAAGACGTTCGTGGCGAGGTTACAATATCCTTCGAATAGAGGCCAATGGAAGTACGGCAACCCTGCGCGGATACCGCGGAATCAGGTTCAAACCGTGAAAAACCGGCACCCCTTTAAACTTGGTTCGGACGCTCACGGACGGTCTTTTTGCCTTTCCGGTAGAGTTGTACCATGAAACTCGTCATTTTTCAGCAGCAAAACATGCGTCCGTGAGCGTCCGCGATTTCTTGTGGAGGAGTAAATGAAGACCGAACAGAACAAAATTCCAGGAGCTACCCAAGCACCGCCGCACCTGGCCATGCGGCAATTGATTTCAGGTTTCTGGGCTTCCCGGGCTATCTATGTCGCAGCTAAACTCGCCATTGCCGATCTGGTAAAAGATCGGCCCAGGACCGCTGCAGAACTTGCCCAAGCAACAGGTACGCACGCGCCATCGCTTTACCGAGTGCTGCGAGCGCTCGCAAGCATCCGAATATTCGCTAAAGACGACGATGACCGCTTTCATTTAACACCCCTGGCTGCGACTTTGCAGAGTGATGCTCCTGGGTCGCTACGCTATATGGCGATGCGCGAAGAGCATTATCCTGCTTGGGAGCATCTGTTCCACAGCGTGAAGACCGGCGAGATTGCATTCAACCACAGGTTTGGGATGCCAATCTGGGAGTTCTTTGAGAAGAATCCCCAAAACGCTGAGACCTTCAACAATGCGATGAGCCATGGAACCACAGGGATAAACGACGGACTCGTCGCAAGCTATGATTTCTCTTCAATCGTCAAGATTGTTGACGTTGGAGGAGGGCACGGCGCTCTTATTACTGCAATACTGAAAACCAGTCCCAACATGAGGGGAGTTCTCTTCGATGCTCCATCCGTCATCGAGGGTGCGAAGCAAACCATCTCGGCAGAATTACAAGATCGGTGTGAATTGGTAGGCGGCGACTTCTTCAAATCAGTGCCTGATGGTGGAGATGCTTACATCCTTAAATGGATCATCCACGACTGGGATGACGAGCAGTCGGTTGCGATTCTCAAAAACTGTCGCCGTGCGATGATTCCGAACGGCAAGTTGCTGCTTGTCGAAGCCATAGTTCCTCTCGGCAATGAGCCCTCCTTTAGCAAGCTCGTTGACCTCAATATGCTTGTAATGACCGGAGGTCGGGAGCGCACCGAAGCTGAATATCGAACCCTTCTTCACGCGGCGGACTTCGAGTTGACGCAAGTTGTTCGGACGCCTTCGTTGTCGAGCATCATCGAGGCAATACCCGCCGTCTTAAAGCTTATCACTTAGGCAATTTGCTAAAGTGGTATGGAGCTGCCTCATCCGAAACGAATTGAAACTCGTCCTCGTCCTTATAATCGGTCCGAAGGAAGACCGGAGCCTCGACCACCGATGCCTCTGTCTTTCATCACGGGTGGCATTGCCCTCCGCGCGTATGACCACCGAGGAACTTTTGAAAGCGTTGGGGCGTTACGTCGATTGGGCGAGCGGCCTCAGCGCACCAAGCTTTCGCCCAGGCATAAGGCCATGGAAGTATCATCGGTCCATTGCCCAGGTTGCAGGCTGAACGGGCCGCCGCCGATCATATCGGAAATTGGCGCAAAGGTCCCAGGCGGCTTGAATTCCAAAGTGGTGCCTAAAGCGTCGCCGCAGGCCAGCCCAAGGAGAGCGCCACGGTAGCGGTTGCGTAATCTTTTTGTGTTTTCGTTTGTCACTTAACGTTGTCTTTTTCGATCTGAGTTTGTAACGCCAGCTCAACGTATTCGGTTTGGCTGAGCCTCTTGCGGCGAGCTGTTTTTTTGAGCGCTTTCACAAGTTCTGGCGGCAGTCTGTGAGTCACGCGGATGCGCTGAACGTAGTCTGCACCTTTGGGTGGTCTGCCTCTCCTTGCGGCCATGGTTTTGAGTATCGGCATGAAAAGAGAAAAGTGAAGGTAAAAATGTACAGCAAAT